>NZ_JBRCHD010000012.1:0-20988 GCF_053489755.1 Rhodoflexus sp. | reverse complement strand
CGTGTTGCAACGCATGAGAGGCATACCCTTTCAAATATCCTTCGGCGCTGTAATTGCCGAAAGAGTTTTTGATTTGTTCATGCTTATGTTGTTTACGCTGGCGGCGCTATGGTTAGAGTTTGACCGCCTCAGCGATTTTCTTACGCAAATTTTTGGCGGCCAAGCGCAAGGCGATGCAATGAGCAAAGGTCTTTTGCTTGGCGCGGCCGCGCTGATAGGATTAGGCGGCGCGGCGGTTTTGTACGCCACCCGTTCTTACTGGATGCAACTGCTTTGGGCGCAAAAAATCATCGGATTCCTCAAAGGACTCAAAGACGGCGTGCTGTCTGTTTTGCAACTGTCGGTTGAACAGCGCATTAACTTCTTATTGCATACGGCGCTTATATGGATTTGCTATTACCTGACCTCCTACGTGTTATTTTTTGCTCTGCCTACTACCGAACAATTGGATTGGCATTGCGCGCTCGCCGTTTTGATGATGAGCGGCGTTAGCATTGTCGCTCCCGTGCAAGGGGGCATAGGTGTTTATCACCTCCTCATAACGGCTACGCTGGCAGCTTACGGCATTGCGCAAAGCCCGGCGCAAGAGTTTGCCTTTATGGCGCATAGTTCACAAATGCTTGTCTATATCGTTTTTGGCGTATTAGCCATAGGCGTAAGCCTGCTTTTTAAGCCTGCCAATCAAAATGACAAAATGTCAGCCTTGTAACTTGCGCATTTAATTTGCGTTTTGTATTATTACGGTTAAACAAGCAAAAGAACTATGTTGATACTTTCGTTGGTTATCATGGCGATAAGTTGGGCGGTACAAGCAACGCTAAGAAGCAAGTTCCGCACTTATTCAATGACCCCGCTAAGCTCAGGCATGAGCGGCGCTGAAATCGCCTACAAAATGCTCAGAGACAACCGCATTTACGACGTTGAAATCACTTGCGTACCCGGTCAATTGACCGACCACTATAACCCTGCCGATAAGACCATTAATCTGAGCGAAGAGGTGTTCTATGGTCGCAATGCGGCTGCCGCTGCTGTTGCCGCTCACGAAACAGGACACGCCATACAACATGCGACCGCTTACAGTTTTTTGGAAATGCGCTCCAAATTAGTGCCCGTAGTAAGTTTTGCTTCCAACTGGGTAACATGGATTCTGTTGGCGGGCATTTTCCTAATGCAAGTAACGCCGCTGCCGCTGTTCATCGGCGTGGGGCTGTTTGCAATGATTACATTGTTCAGCATCATCACCCTGCCGGTAGAGTTTGACGCAAGCAATCGCGCTGTGCAGTGGTTAGTCAATGCTCGCGTTGTGGACAGAGAAGAATATGGCATGGCTAAAAACGCGCTCTGGTGGGCGGCTATGACCTACGTGGTGGCGGCGATTGGCTCTATCGCTACCTTGCTCTACTACGTAATGATGCTTTTCGGGGGCAGAAACGACGACTAATTATTTAACCACTCAATAATAGGGGCGGACAGCAAAAACTGTCCACCTTTTTTATTATCAACCTAACCACTTGCAATTGAGTTGCATTTAACTATTTTTGCAACTCAATTGCAAAAGCGAATGCGTTTACTCTTTACCCTGTTGCTTACGCAAATTCCCTTGCTATGTGTCCAGGCGCAGCGACAGCCCTGTAAGGGGCGCATAGCAGGCAGAGTGGTGAATAGTTACACACAACAACCCATCGCAGGCGCGTCGGTGCGTTGGCTGAACGAGACGCTGACAACGGATATGGACGGCGCTTTTGCTTCTGCGGCAAATCGCTGCGAACGCTTTGCTCAGGTCATCATTAGCAAAGAGGGCTTCAAGGAAGCCGTTTACACGCTGCCGCTGAATGAAGAAAAAGTTATTTTGCTCATTCCCGAAACGCTCGAACTGGCGACTGTTACCATAACCGATGAAAAAATTAGCATCGGAAAGGCTGCGGCAACCCTAAGCGAAGTTTCCGGCGAAATGCTCACCCGCACACAGGGCAGAGGACTTGCCGAATCGCTCGGCGAAATCAGCGGGGTGCAGGCGTTGCGCAACGGCGCGACTATCGCCAAACCTGTCATTCAAGGTTTGCACAGCAACCGCATCTTAATATTGAACAACGGCATCCGACAAGAAGGGCAACAATGGGGCTTAGACCATGCGCCTGAAATTGACCCTTTCATGGCGTCGCGGCTGACGGTGGTTAAAGGCGCCGCCGCCGTGCAATACGGTTCAGATGCGCTTGGCGGCGTGGTATTGGTCAATCCGCCGGCGCTGCCTACGCAAGCCGGCATTCGCGCCGAACTGCACTTGCAGGGCGCAAGCAATGGCAGACAAGGCATCGCTTCGGGGCAGGTGAGCGGCTACCACAGCGGCATCGGCTGGCGGGCGCAACTCACGGGCAAACGCAGCGGCAACGTACATACGCCTGATTATTTTCTTGCCAATACAGGCGTGCGCGAACTGAATTTTTCGTTGGCTGCCGGCTACCGCAAAGAGCGCTATGGCATAGAAGCCTTTTTTAGCCGTTTTAATACCGAACTGGGCATTTTCAGAGGCGCGCACATCGGCAACCTGACCGACCTGCAATTTGCGATGAGCAGCCCGCGCCCCGTTGTAACGTCGGATTTCAGCTACCAAATCGGCAACCCGCGACAAGAAGTGGCGCATAATCTGCTGAAAATCAATAGTTATTGGAAAAAATCAACAGGCGAATGGCAACTGCAATACGGCTTTCAGCGCAACCGAAGGAAAGAGTTTGACATCCGTCGCGGCGGACGCGAAAATATTCCCGCCCTTGATTTGAACCTATCCACCCACACGCTGGATTTGGTTTATGAAGCCGGAAAAGGCGGTGCATGGCAGTGGAAAGCGGGTATCAACGGCATGGCGCAAAGCAACCTAAACACGCCCGGCACGGGTATCCGTCCCTTAGTTCCCAACTACTGGGTAGCGGCGGCAGGCGCTTTTTCCATGCTGAAATACGCCGCTAACCGTTGGGACATAGAGGCGGGTATTCGCTACGACCTGCGGCACATGGAAGTCCGCCGTTTTGACCGCAACAACGTATTGCAAAGAACGGAACGGCTGTTTAACAACGCTTCGGCAACCGTTGGCGCGGCGTTTTATGCGAACGACAAACTCACGCTGCGCACACAACTTGCCTCTGCCTGGCGACCGCCTGCCCCTAACGAACTGTACAGCGAAGGACTGCATCACGGCGCGGCAGCTTTGGAATTTGGCAGCGACAGCCTCAAAACCGAGCAAGCATGGAAATGGATAAACAGTATCCAACTAAAAACCGATAAAATTAGTCTGGAAATCAGCGGCTTTGCGCAGCACATCAGCGACTACATCTACCTTGCGCCGCAAGCGGAAACAAGGCTTACCATTCGCGGCGCGTTTCCCGTTTTCCACTTTGAACAAACCGATGCGCGGCTCTTAGGCGCAGATTTTACGCTGCGCTGGCAACCTGTACCCGCTTGGGAAAGCCTGTTCAAAGGCGCAATGGTACGCGCCAAAGACCTAACCAATCGCGCGTTTTTGCCTTGGATTCCGCCCGACCAAGTTTCCGTTACGCTGCGGCGCAACTTGAAAATGCCTTCAACAAGCCGATGGGAAGGCGCTTATACGGCGCTAACCTGCCTCTTGACGGCACAACAGTGGCGAGTAGAACAAAATCGCGACTTTGCGCCGCCCCCCGATGGATACGCGCTGCTCAATTTTGACAGCGGCATCCGATATAAGCGCGACAGGCAAGCGATAGACATTGGCTTTTCTGTTTACAACCTCGCTAATGTCGCTTATCGGGACTACATGAACCGCTTCCGCTATTTTGCCGATGAGCAAGGACGAAATTTTCAACTTTATCTGAAATATACTTTGTAAATTTTATTCACTTAAAACCCATTTTAACTATGTTTCGATTGCATATAGGCTTATATGCCTTGCTGTTTACCGTTGTAGTTTTGAGCGGATGCAACCGCAAAGACCCTGAACCTGAGAATGAAAAAGAGGCGATTAACCGCATGGAAGTTGTGTTTACGCCTGTTGGCGGCGGCAGCGCGGTTACGTTCCTGTTTAGCGACCCCGACGGGGATGGCGGCAACCCTCCGACGATTACCGCTCCTGCGCTTCGCGCCCGCACCGCCTACAACGTAACCCTTACGCTTTCCAAAGAGGACGGCTCAAAACGCGAAGACAAAACGGCGGAAATCCTTGCTGAAGCCGATGCACATCAATTTTTCTTCATCATTAATCCTGCAACGCTGCTGGCGCATCGCTACAACGACGTGGACAAAAATAACCGTCCGTTGGGGCTGCGCAATGTGATGGAAACGCAAGCGGCAGGCAGCGGCACGCTTCGCATTGTGCTGCGCCACGACCTGAATAAGGCGTTTCCGGGTTTGAACAGCGGCAACTTCCAGCAAGCCGGCGGCGAAACGGATATTGACGTAACCTTCTCTGTTACAGTGCAATAAGTCGATAGATAAACCTGACGGGTTTCTCAAACCCGTCAGGTTTGCATCTGTCTTTTACTATTTCTTCCAGCGCTTCTTTTGGCGCTTGTCCATTTCCCGCTCGCGCTCGTTGTCGCCGGGCTGATAAAATACCTGTCCGTTCAAAGCATCGGGCAGGTATTGTTGTTCTACGAAATTGTCGGGATAGTTATGCGGATACAAATAATCGGCTCCATAGCCCAATTTTTTCATCAATTGTGTGGGTGAATTGCGCAAATGCAGCGGCACAGGCAAGTCGCCTGATTCTTTGACCGCTGCCTGAGCCTTGCGAATCGCGGTGTAAGAGGCGTTGCTTTTCGGCGAACAAGCCAGATAGATTGTCGTTTGCGACAGAATCAAGTCAGCTTCAGGCCAACCGATAGCAGCTACCGCCTGAAAGCAGGTATTCGCGAGCAGCAGCGCATTAGGGTTTGCGTTGCCAATGTCTTCCGAAGCCAAAATGAGCAGGCGACGGGCAATAAATTGCGGATCTTCGCCGCCTGCCATCATGCGGGCAAGCCAGTAAAGCGCCGCATCGGGGTCGCTGCCGCGTATGGATTTGATGTAAGCCGAAATAATGTCGTAGTGTTGCTCGCCGCTTTTGTCGTAGCGGGAAGTTCGCTGTTGGGCAACTTCTATCACCGCCCGATTGGTGATAAGGACGGGTTCGGCGGCGGCGCTGTTAATCGTCATTTCCAGCAGATTGAGCATTTTGCGGGCATCGCCGCCGCTGAGGGAAATAAGCGCATCAGTTTCTTGCAACTCAACGCTGATTTTTCTATCGGCGCTTTCGCGCGCGACCGCACGATGCAGCAAGTTGAGCAATTCTTCTTCACTTAACGATTTGAGTATGAACACCTGACAGCGGGAAAGCAGCGCCGCATTGACCTCAAAAGAAGGATTTTCGGTAGTTGCGCCTATTAGCGTTAGCGTACCGTTTTCTACCGCGCCCAACAGCGCATCCTGTTGCGATTTGTTGAAACGATGAATTTCATCAATAAATAAAATTGCTTTTGGCTGAAATTTTGCTTTGTCAATGACGTCTCTGATTTCTTTTACACCCGAACTGATGGCACTCAGGGTAAAGAAAGGAAAGCGCAAGGTTTTCGCCAATAATAGCGCTAGCGTTGTTTTCCCTGACCCTGTAGGTCCCCAAAAAATACACGAAGGAATGTTCTTATTGCGAATCATCTTGCGGAAAATACCATTCTCGCCCATTAAATGGGTTTGCCCGACATACTCTTCCAAACTTTGGGGTCGCATTTTCTCTGCCAGCGGCGTATTTCGTTCCATGCAATTGTGGCGTACAATCAATAGTGATCATCTAAAAATTTGGGCAAAAAAGATTGCTTTGCCCGTTGTTTTGCTGGCGCTTTTTTTCCTCTATGCGTTTAGCGCATTAGCTTAGCGCATCTTATTTCATTTTATTTCGCAGTTGTTCTATTTGTTCAACGGTTAGATTGGTCGCCTTGGCAATATTTTCACTATCTATGCCTAAGGTTAGCAGATTTTTAGCGATTTCAACAGCTTTTTTTTCTGTTTCTTCCGCAAGTTTTCTTTCCATCTTCTCTTTTTGTTTTTCTATCTCTTCCGCAGTTTTTCTTTCCATCATCTCTTTTTGTTTTTCTATCTCTTCCGCAGCTTTTCTTTCCATCATCTCTTTTTGTTTTTCTATCTCTTCCGCAGCTTTTTTTTCCATCTCCTCTTTTTGTTTTTCTATCTCTTCCGCAATTTTTCTTTCCATTACCTCTTTCTGCTTTTCCAGTTCTTCCGCAATTTTCTTTTTCATCAGTTCTTCCTGCTCAATTTTGAGCGATAGCGCCTCGCTTGCTTTTACGTGCAGGTAGTCTAAATAGCGGTTGTAGCCGTATTGCTGCTCTTTGTTCAGGCGCATGATGTCTAAAACTTCTTTGGCTTCCGCCAGACCTTTGGCTTTAAACTCATCTTTTACTTCGCTGTTTTTCAGGAAATAAATCCATTCGTCCAGCGGGTCTTTGGCAATGTCGTTGAACTGATTGACCTTGATGAGATAATATTCAGGAAAAATATCGGCGATGTTTTCCTTGACAAAGGCTTCTTTTTGCCTATCGGAAAGTTGTAAAATATCTTTTTCGTGTAAACCTTCAAAGTTGGTTGTGCCGCGATAGACATAATCCTTGCCTTGACCCAAATCAAAGTAAATGATATTGATAGAGATTACCTTTTTGATGTCGGAATAAGGTTGCCCCAGACTCAGATTTTCGGTAAGCGCCTTAGACGCGCCATAAATCATCCGATGGAAGTAATCTATCTCATACGTGTTTTGGATTTCAACGATAATTAGCTCATTTTTAGAGTTTTGCGTGAGAATATCTACGCGATTGTACTTGTCCTCATCGGTCATTTGATTGGATTCGCTCTCTAAAATTTGCTTGATTTTGAAGTCCTCACGCAAAAGTTCCGATAGAAAGCCTTCCAACACAACGAAGTTAGCCTTGTTGCGCAGCAGCCTTTTAATAGCCCAGTCAAAACGAATCAGTCTTTTGCCCATCGGTTTTCGCTATTGTCGTGGTGAAAGATACGAAAAAATGTAGGCAAGGGATTAGGTATTAAGCGCCTGCGCAACTTTTTCGCGAAACCATTGGGTTTTGGCAAGCGCTTCACGTGGAATATTCTGTCTTTCAGGTAATTGTGTGCCGTAATCTTTGGCGGGCAACACCTTGTAGAATATTTCAAAATCATCAGAGGCAAGCATTTCAATCACGGCTGTGTAGTTCCCGATAAATTTTTTCCGTTGTTTTTCTAATGCTGCCTCTTTAAAAAACGGATAACCATCGCGGGCTTTGGCAATGCCTGCGGCTATATACAACTGCTTCTCTTGCTTCTCTTGTGCAAGCGCCTTTTGATAGGCGATTTTGTCAAATTTTTTACCCTGTGCAATGTAATATTCTTCCAGATTATCGGGGTGATACATCAGGTTTTCAATGCTGTAATAAGGCAGTATGTGCAAAAAGGGATATGTGCGGCGCAACTCTTCTACTTCTTCATCACTCAAATAATCTCTGTCCACCAATGCGTTCATGTGCAGATGTTGCGCCTGTGTAAAAGCGCCAATCTTATCTTTCCCATTGAAAAACAGCGTATTCTCAAAATTCAGACTATTGTAAATAGGTGTGTCGGTATTTTCTGCAAAATAAATGGTGCGTCCTTCCAATACCTTGCCGATAAAATCTTTGCCAACGGCAAGTTCAAATACCTGAAAATCATTTTTGGGTGAGGGGCGGATGATTTGCGGTTGGTCAAAATCCAAATCATCAAAATCCAATACTACGCCCCTGCTGTCGTCGTTGGCAAAATCAATAAAGCCAAGCGCATGACCTGCTGTCCATAGCTGCGAACTTTCGGGTATCCATCGCTCTGTGATTTCTTTCAGTACGCTGTATTGCAGCCGTGTATTCAAATGCACATCCATTTCATCAATGAAAATAACCGCATTTTCATACGATTGACGGCGAACAATAAAGTTTAGCAATAAAATGATAATCTGCTTTTCGCCATGACTGAGCAGGTCGTAGTTAATCTTTGTATCACCTTTTTTGAAAATCAGTTTGGCGGGTTTGTTGGGCGTTGCATCTTCAAACTCAGCAATGCGAATAGCCGTTTGCGGATTTTCGCCAAAAATAGCTGCCAATGAGTCGTTGAAAGGTTTGATAAATTGCTGAAAAATTTGCATTACATCCGCCTGTCTGCCGCTGAAAACAGGTTCGCGCAGGGCATTATTGATGGATTGGATATACAGGAAAACATCATTTAAAAACCGTTCGTCCTGTTCAATAAAGGTGCGGGGGCTGTCAGCATCCGTCAGCGCCGCATTCGGATTGATTGCGGAAACAATACGCGGCACAATGCGGATACTGCTGCGACCAATGAATCGCTGTGTGTGTACGTTACCCGTCAGCAGTTGCCAGTCCTGTTTGTGTATTTTTTCCTGATTGGCTAATTGAATGATTGCCTCGGCGGGCTTTTCCGACTGCTTGCGATAATAGTTCAAGCTCTCATCGGATTGATAAGGCAGCCCTTTTGACAAGCCTTTTTGCAGCCAGTCAAAGGCATCAAACACACACGATTTCCCTGAGCCATTGGAACCAATCAGCAAGACCAATCGTGTATCGGTTGGTATGTTTTCAATCCGCAGCTTTGAAAATCGTTTGAAGTTGATTAGTTCAAGGCTTGTGATTTTCATTGGGGGAAAGTATTTAGCCCTTCAATATACGCAAGAACGCTGATTTTGGCAGATATATGTTTAATGCATCTTCCCCTCTCTCACGCCCAGCGTTTCAATGATTTGGGCTTCGGCTTTGAGAAATTCCTGCCAGCGAGCATCTACTGTGGGGCGCGGCATAATTTCGCGGGCTAATTCGATAAAATTAACATAGTGCCCCGCTTCGGAAGCCATCAGTTCGTAGTAAAACTGCGAAAGTTCTTCATCGGCAATATTTTGCCAAAGCATTTTGAACCGCTCGCAACTGCGGGCTTCTATCAGGGCGCAAATGAGCAGTTTATCCACTAACCGCTGCTCACGCGAACCGCCTTTGGTAATGAGCTGATTCAGGGCAACTACGTATTCATCCTTGCGCTGTTTGCCCAACTTGAAACCCCGTTTTTTGATTTGTGCCAGCACTTGCTCAAAATGTTGCCACTCTTCGGTTACAACGGGTGTGAGCGTTTCTACCAGTTTTTCCTGTTCGGGATATTCCACAATCAGGGAAATGCAGGTAGAAGCCGCCTTTTGTTCACAATAGGCGTGGTCGGTCAAGATGTCTTCCAGACTTTTTTCGGCAATGTCCGCCCAGCGCGGGTCGGTCGGCAGTTTGAGGTGCAACATATAGCGAGTAAAATACATGTATTTGCAGGGCAAATTTCGTCAGAATCGGCTATAAATCTATGTTAAAGCCCTGGTCATTACAAACAAAAGCCAACAAGCAAACGTTTTTGTAAAGAAACACAGCACATGAAATATTGGATTATCGCATCTTTGGCGCTGCTTTTTGCCAACTGCACAAACGGACAACATATGGACATGACATCAAAAAAGCTCAAAGTGGACGAAAAGGCTTTAGCAAACGTGGAAAGGGTCGTAAAGACCGAAGAAGAGTGGCGCAAGTTGCTCACCCCTGAACAGTACTACATTTTGCGGCAAAAAGGAACCGAACGACCTTTTTCGGGTAAATTTTATATGCATAAAGAAAAAGGCGTTTATACCTGCGCGGCTTGCGGCTACGAACTGTTTAGTTCTGAGCAAAAATTTGATTCAGGCTGCGGCTGGCCAAGTTTTTTTGACGAAATAGGCAAGGGACGCATTAAATACAGAACCGATACTTCGCACGGTATGGTGCGCACCGAAATTATGTGCGCCCGCTGCGATGGACACTTAGGACACGTATTTGACGACGGACCCAACCCGACAGGCCTGCGCTACTGCGTAAATTCAGTATCTATTGAGTTCAAAAAGGTAGATAACAGCAAAGGCAAGCAAGAGGAATAGTTGCTTCAACCACAAGCGCACTTAGCTCACAAGTAAAATACCTTGTGTTTTTGTATCCTTGTGGTAAAACAAGCGCTCCTGCCGTTGTTTGTGTCCCCACGAACAACTACCTCGCTGCTCATAAATAAGCAACGGCGACGTTGCATGTCGCCGCGCAACGGTAACAGCATAAAAAAGCTTTCGTTTGTTGCGAAGGCTTTTTATTTATAATCCACTGTTGTTTGTGAGGACACGAACAACGGCTGTGGTTTAAACACCCCAAAAGGGCGTTCTACATTTTGTTTAGTCCATAATGAACGGATAGTCCGCCTGCACGTACACGTCGGTAAACGCCTCTGCCGGGTCTGGATAAGGCGACTCTTCGGCGAACTGTACCGCATCTTCTATAATCGCTTTTACACTGGCGTTAATCGCTGCCAAATCTTCTTCGGTGGCTAATCCTTTTTGCAAAATCGTTGTGCGTACTTGCTCAACAGGGTCTAATTTTTTGTACTCTTCCACTTCTTCTTTGGTGCGATATTTCTGCGGGTCAGACATAGAATGACCGCGGTAGCGGTAGGTGCGAAATTCTAGCAAAGTTGGGCCTTCGCCTGCGCGAGCGCGTGCAGCGGCTTTGGCTACTGCATGGTGTACCGCTTCAACGTTCATGCCGTCCACAGGCATGGAAGGCATTTGGTAAGCCTCGCCCAAAATATACAAATCGGTAACGTTAGAGGCGCGCTGTAAGGAAGTACCCATCGCATAACCGTTATTCTCAATGGCAAAAATGACGGGCAGTTTCCATGTCATCGCCATGTTCAGCGCTTCGTGGAACGCGCCCTGCCGCACGGCACCATCGCCCATGTAGCAAATGCAGACGTTACTTGTTTTGTTGTACTTTTCAGCGAAAGCAATGCCTGCGCCCATAGGTATCTGCCCGCCTACAATGCCGTGTCCGCCCATAAAGTGTACGTTCTTGTCAAACATGTGCATAGAGCCGCCCTTGCCTTTGGAACAGCCCGTCGCTTTGCCGTAGAGTTCTGCCATCACAGCGCGGGCGCTGGTACCCAGCCCCAGCGGGTGTGCATGGTCGCGGTAGGCGACAATCCACTTGTCGTCTCTGGTCAGCGCTGTAATGGCGCCCGAAGCGCAGGCTTCCTGACCGATGTATAAGTGGCAAAAGCCTCTGATTTTTTGCTGTCCGTAGAGTTGCCCAGCCTTTTCTTCAAACTTCCGCATGAGGTACATGCTTTCGTACCAATACATGTATGTATCTTTTGTGAAGTTTCCTTCGGCATCTACCACGTTGGCAGGTGGGGTCAATACAAGTTTCATATTCATTTAATCGTAAGTTGCTGTTGAAAATCAGGCGACTGCTAAGCAACTCTGCAAATTGTAGAGGCTGTCCAAAAAGGCTGAATGTAGCACAGGCCTTAGTCTGTAGCTATTTGATTGTCAGTTATTTAGGAAATTACAGACTAAAGTCCGTGTTACTTTTTAGACAGCTTCAGTTAATTGATAACCAGCACGCATCCTAAGGGTACGATACATTTTATTGCTTAGTTAGCTATACGCCCAACCATATGGGCAAAAATAGGCAAAAAGCCATGAATATCAACCCGAAACAAGCGCGATGAATGACACAAAAACATATGCAAAAAAATATATATGAACATATGTTGTTTTATTGAAAAAACTTTTATACTTTTGCATTACTAAAATACGAAACACAATCATCAAAGTTATGAAAATAGAACAGTTTGAAGACAAAGGACTTGCGCACTACGCATATGCTATTTTGAGCGAATCAGATAAAGCGGTCGTGTTGATTGACCCCGCCCGCAATCCTCAACCTTACTACGATTTTGCCGCAGCTCACGGCGCTGAAATTGTAGGCATTATTGAAACACACCCACACGCCGACTTTGTAAGTTCTCACTTAGAAATTTCCAAACAAACAGGCGCAAAAATTTATGTAAGCAAGTTGTTAGGTGCTGAATATGAGCATGTTGCTTTTGACGAAGGCGCAACCATCACCCTGGGTGATTTCACCCTGCGTTCACTGAATACGCCTGGCCACTCACCTGACAGCATCAGCATTGTGCTAAGCGTCAATGGCAAAGACCATGCGGTATTTACAGGCGATACGTTGTTTATCGGCGATGTTGGTCGTCCTGACTTGCGCGAAAACGTCGGCAACTTGACCGCCCAACGCGAACAATTAGCCCGCCAAATGTACCACAGCACCCGCGAGAAGTTGATGAAATTAGACGATGATGTGTTGGTATTCCCCGCACATGGCGCAGGTTCGCTTTGTGGAAAGGCTTTGAGCGGCGCTCATTCAAGCACCATTGGCGCGGAGAAAATGAGCAACTACGCCCTCCGCCCTATGAGCGAAGACGAATTTGTAAAAGAATTAATTGCCGACCAGCCGTTTATTCCTAAATATTTCGGCTTTGACGTGAACTTGAACAAAAAAGGCGCGCCCGCTTATAGTTCAAGCGTGCGCCAAGTTCCTCGCTTGAATCCTATTCGCAGCGCGGAAGATGCGGCGCAGTTAGACCGCAACGTGCTTATCATTGATGCGCGTCCGCAGGTGGAATTCCGCAAAGGACATTTGCGCAACTCTATCAATCTGATGAACGGCGGCAAATTTGAAACATGGTTGGGCAGCATTGTAAACCCCGAAGAACCCTACTATCTGGTGGCAGCCGATGAAGCGACATTAGACGAACTGATTGCCAAAGCTGCCAAAATCGGTTATGAAGCAGCTATCAAAGGCGCTTTTGTGTTGGAAGGCTACAGCGAACTGACCTCCCCTGAAATTGATGTGGAAGCATTTCGCAAGCAGCCCTCCGATTATGCGATTGTGGATATCCGCAACTGGTCGGAAATCAGTACGAAGAAAATTTTTGACAACAGCATAGCTGTTCCGCTGCCTGAGTTACGCGAACGCATCGCCGACATTCCAAAAGACAGGCCGGTGGTCGTACACTGTGCAGGCGGCTATCGCTCGGCAGCAGGGGCAAGTATCATCGCCAACCTATTGGAAAAAGAAGGCGTTATGGTTTACGACCTTAGCGAAGCGATTAGTACGTTTTAGTTGATTAAGTAGTAAAATAAAACAAGGCTGTCCAAAAGTAACACGGACTTTAGTCTGTGATTTGTTAATCACTTGATAATCAAATAACTACAGGCTAAAGTCTGTGCTACATTCAGCTTTTTTAGACAGCCTCGTCTTTTTTATGAATACCACAATTCTATAAGAATAATGGACTTTTGTGAATGTTACAGTTGTTGGGCAAATGCAATTTAAGGTGCTGATACGCCTGCCTGACGCAATCGCTCGGCGAGTGCTATCTTTTTGATACGCTGTTCTTTGCTGTGCCGATACCAAAAATATGCAATACCTAAAAATAGCACATACGGAATACTCATCAGGTACAGGATACCTGTATTAAGCCCACTGCCAATTCTATTAGCTCCTGTGCTAATGTTATTTTCAACTGTTGCACGACACATCGCACACTGTGCCTCAGCTATTTTAGTTGTCAGCATAAATACCAGCAGAAATAGTAATGCAAAGCCAAGAAACTTTTTCATACATAATAAGGGCTGATCATCAAATAAACAAGTACACCTGTAATAGCAACATATAACCAAATAGGAAAAGTAAACTTAACTATTTTTTTGTGGCGTGCGCGCTGGTTGGTCAAACCAAAGTAGAATGCAACCAGTACAATCGGAACAACTACAACTGCAAGAAGGATATGTGTCAATAATATAAACAAATAAACGCTTCGTGTAATTCCCACCGCAGCCAGCTCTACGTTGCTCAAAACACCATCGCCATTTGTATCCCCAAACTTAGTAGAAGGTGCCTGAAAATGATAAATCACGTAGGAGACCAAAAAGAGCGAGGATAAGATAAGGGCTGTTATCATCAAATTGCGATGCATGTTTTCATTGCGGTTTTTGATAAAAAACCACGCTAAAATCAAACACAGGGAGGTAGCGCTGTTCAGCAGTGCATTAATATGCGGTAAAATTGAGACATCTACATCGCCCAATTTTCCTGTCTGCGGAACAAACAACAACAGCGCTACTACCAGCGGTATTGCGACCGAGATAACACCGATAATAGCCAAGTAACGTTTATCTTGCTTGGGCGCAATATCTTGCAATGATGACATAAGTTGAGAGGGTTAGATTAAATGGCATTCCTAAAATACAAACAGCCATTCTGTCATTTTGTTCAAATGATCGGCTACTTTTTGTACTCAGAAAGCAATACCTGTATTTCCATGATCAGCCGATCTACGTCTTCGCGGCGAGTACCGCTATAATAGCCTCTGATACGCTTTTCTTTGTCCACGAGTACAAACTTGTCGCTATGGATAAAATCTATTTCAGTGTCTGCTGTTGCAGGTTTTGCAGCGATATAGTAACCGCAACGCGCCTGCTCATAAATAGCTGCTTTATCGCCTGTTACGAAAATCCATTGGTTAGGATTAGCTTTATAGCGCTCGGCATATGCCTTGAGTACCTGTGCGCTATCGTAACGCGGATCTACTGTATGCGACAGGATCACTACCTCAGGATAGTTTTTCACTGCCTCGCTTACACGTGCAAGCTCTGAAGACATGGTCAGACAGATGTCAGGACAGCGAGTAAAGAAAAAGTCGGTTACGTATATCTTCCCTTCCAGATCTTTTTCTGAAAAAGGAAGTCCATC
Organism: Rhodoflexus sp.; assembly: GCF_053489755.1. NCBI lineage: Bacteria > Pseudomonadati > Bacteroidota > Cytophagia > Cytophagales > Thermoflexibacteraceae > Rhodoflexus > Rhodoflexus sp. The sequence continues at coordinate 6,280 of NZ_JBRCHD010000012.1, read as the reverse complement.
CTGATTGATAAATGAGAATGAGGGAATTCGATGGATGCCATCTACCTTATTAGGAGCGCATTCCCCTGATTCAGGATTAAGAATAGGCAAGGCAAATTCATTTTCACCAAAACCTCGAAGAAATAAAAATGCCAAAGCCGGCAGCACCAGTATTAACATAAGTGCGCCGGCTTTCAACAGTTGATTAGTGTTCATCTATATGATACAACTTGCTTTTGCATAACTCTTAATATACGATACTACTTAAGAAGGATAGAACTTCCTTCTACCAAAAGAGCCAACACCAGCCACACTACGAATATGCAAGGCAATACAATAGACCAAACCAGTACTTTTACTTCCTGTTTGAGGTGCATAAATTCACCTACGATATAGAACACCTTCGCAAAAGTCATCAACACGAAGATCATATTACGTGCTGTACCGGGTGTCATTGTAAAAGCCAATGCTAACTCAAGGACTGTCAAGGCAGCCAGTATGCCTGTAACAGTCCAGATGCGCTTTACAGCAGCCTTGTGCGCTTCTTCAGGAGTCAAATTATTACTATATGCCATAGTCGTAAGTAAGTTCGATGATGAATTAGATAAGATAAAAGAATGTGAACACGAATACCCACACCAAATCAACAAAGTGCCAGTATAAGCCTACTTTTTCTACCATTTCATAGTGTCCACGACGATGCATAACCCCCGTAGCTACCTGATAGAAGACGATGATATTTAGCAACACGCCACTAAGAACGTGGAATCCGTGAAAGCCTGTGATAAAAAAGAACAAATTGGCAAACACAGGAGGCCCGTACTGATTTTGAAGCAGGTTAGCGCCCATGAATATCGTACCATCTGGTTGGAGTGTACCGGGGGCTTCGCCGTGAATGAAATGGCTCCACTCCCATGCCTGACATCCAAGAAAGGTGATGCCGCCAAGGATTGTCCACAGCATCCACTTTTCAGTATCTTTCTGATCCATGCGATGACCTGCTTCTACAGCAAGAACCATTGTAACACTGCTCATAATGAGAATAAAAGTCATGATGGTAACAAATACGAGCGGCAGGTGCATTCCTTCAAAGAAAGGAACAGCAGCATATACTTTTTCCGGTATAGGCCAATATTCGGTAGAGAAAGTAAACTGGGAATGGTCGCCTTCATACGCAGGATGCGAATAACGCAACATACCATAAGTAATCAGTAAGCCGGAAAAGGTAAAGGCATCAGACAATAGGAAAAACCACATCATCAATTTGCCATAGCTTACGTTCAGCGGTGAATTACCGCCGTCCCAGATAGATCGTTTCTTTGATACAGTTACAGTGGACATATTATTTTGTTGTGTTCTGAGCTATTGCACCAATCACGGGAAGTGTAAATTGGCATTCAAAATTATTTCAAATCCCGTTTATTAACAAAAATACGAACAAATAAACCCAAAGCAAATCGAGGAAATGCCAGTAAGTGGCACACATTTCAAGGCGCACCATTGATTTTCCGTGTATTTGCAGCCGAACGGCAGCTACGATAATGATGACTAAGAATACCAAGCCTCCGATCAAGTGTAGTCCGTGCAGCCCTGAAAGCACATACAGAAATGAACCGGCAGGATTTGACTGTGCACCTGCAAAGAATACACCCATATTCACCAGTTCTACCCAGCCCATCCATTGGGTTACCAAAAAAGCCATGCCAAGTATAAAAGTCAGCCAAAGTGCTGCTTTAAGTTTACCTAACTCATCCTTTTTAGCACTCAAATATGCCCAGTGCATCGTCAGGCTGCTCAGTATAATGATGACCGTGCTGTAATAGAATATGGTAGGTAGTTCAAACTCCAGCCAGTTCCCCTCGGCACGGCGCACTATGTAGCCGCTTGTCAGCCCGCCAAAAAGCATAATAATGCTTACAATGAACAGCCACATTGCAAACTTTTTAGGATGCATAGATAGTGTTGGGGCTGGCTGTTCGGTCGTTGGTTTTATCTTTATGCGTGTTGCCATATAATTATAACTTGTCTAATAAGTATGCAATTTGTACAACCGGAAGGTAAATAAATGAGCCAAACATCAAGCTCAATGCAGCTCTGTTATCCAGTTTGCGGATCAGATAGAAACTTTGCAGCAGAAATAGGATGCCGCAAACTGTAGCGATGATGGCAGAAGCAATGCCCGTAATGCCAAAGTACATAGGAAGCATACCGAGCGGAATCAAAAAGAGCGTATAATTCATAATAGCAAACGCTGTGTTTGAATCTTTGTTTCCACCGGAAGGCAACATTTTAAAGCCTGCACGCTTGTAGTCCTCGTCTGAGACCCAAGCAATTGCCCAAAAATGCGGAAATTGCCAAACAAACTGAATAGCAAAAATGACCAATGCTTCTACACCAATAGTGCCTGTAGCAGCTACCCAGCCGATCAATGGTGGAAATGCGCCGGGAAATGCACCTACAAACACTGAAGCGGAGGTTTTTTGCTTGAGGGGCGTATAAATAAACGCATACAAAATCAGTGAAAGCAAACCCAGCAAGGCACTGAGGGTATTGACAAAGATAGCGATAAGAGAAATGCCGACTATTGCAAGCATTGTAGCGTAAATGCTCGCCTCCTGTGGACTTAGCGCCCCTGTTGGCAGCGGGCGATCGGCAGTGCGGCACATCAACTTATCCAGATCGCGTTCGATGATCTGATTGATTGTGTTGGCAGCTCCCGTAACGAGAAAACTACCCAAACAGAAAGCTACAAATGCAAGCCAGTTAAAATTGCTGGTATTGGCAAGCAGATAGCCAAAAGCTCCTGAAAATACCACCAATGAAGAGAGGCGGAACTTCAGCAGCAACATAAATTGTCTGATCTTAAATGAAAGATTTGGCACTGCTATGGTTTGAGTTGACATCAGTTTTTTTAGTGTTAAGCGGATAATGATGAGTAAGAGTTTGCCATTTTAAATACGCGTTCGCTGTTTAGGAAAAGCGCAAGCAATATCTGAACACCAAACATGAGGGCAGCAAGCAACAGGTGCAGCGGTTGCATAATAGCAGGAATAGCAAAATAAGCCATCACAATACCTGTTAGAATCTCACCCACAATCAGCCCTATCAGTAGATTTGACCAAAAGGCGAGTGTGCCCGCGTGTGAAATATTTGTGCGCAATAAAAACACTAAATACAGGTGTGCTGCAAGGATCACAAGAGAATAGGTGCGATGTATGTAGAATGAAAGTCCGATTTGCTCGATCCATGTCTCTCGCGCCAGATAGTTCATCTGCAAAGCAATGTGGTCTATGGCTTCGCGCACCTGCGTACCCAACACTATCTGCGAGAGTCCCATGAGTGCACAAACGCCCAGCACAAAATTGAGCTTACTTTTATCACGCACTTGTTCGATCTCTACATATCCCGTATGTGCACGCGAAATGGCGTAAATCAGTATGGCAACAATGAGTAGTGCAACCACCATATGCAGCGTGATCATGAACGGTGAGAGATTTGTAGCCACGACAACTGATCCCAACCAACCCTGAAAACCTGTCATCAAAAATGCCAGCAAGGTCAGGTAAAATACCATGCGATCGCGGCGGAAGTAGCTCATCGAAAGCAGTAATGTGATAAATATAAACAGACCGATAAGCGCCCCCAACAGACGGTTTAGATATTCCACCCAAGTTTTGAAAGGGTCAAAATCGGCAATTTCTTTGCCCTTAACCTTAAAAATGGTCTTATAGTCGGGAGGGAGTTGGCTAATATCGGTTGGAGGAACCCACTGTCCAAAGCACTTCGGCCAATCCGGACAGCCCATACCTGAGCCTGTACTTCGCACAATGCCACCAACAAGTATCAACAGATAAACAGCTATAATAGTGATGATACCAAATTGACGAAATGCACGTGCCATAGTCTCAGAAATTTTGCGCAAATGTACTCCAAAAAAGCCTTACCTAATAGCTGCTGCAGAGGTTTGCGCAGTAATCAGCGGCTGACACTCAAAGAACAAACTTATAGCGTTTTTTGTTGTGGCAGAGGCTATTTCTGTAAGGCTTAATTGTCGTGCCTCTGCAATTTTTTCGGCAATTAGCGGCAAATAGGAAGTTTCATTGCGCTTGCTACGATGCGGAACAGGCGCGAGATAGGGGCTGTCTGTCTCCAGTACGATTTGTTCGAGCGGAGTTTGCGCCACAACTGCCGCTAAATCACTCTTTTTATAGGTAACAACGCCGCCGATACCTACGCGGAAATTCATTGCATAGAGCCTTGCAGCATCTTCTGCTGTTCCGGTGAAGCAATGCAGTACGCCAAATAATCGCTCATCGGCGAGGCTCTCCAACAGTGCAAGCGTTTCGGTCATAGCTTCGCGGCAGTGAATAACCAGCGGCAAGCCGTATTGCTTTGCCCATTCCGCCTGGATGCGAAAGGCTTCTTTTTGTTGTTCAAAAAAGGTTTTGTCCCAATACAAATCTAAACCCATTTCGCCCACAGCTATAAATGGATATTTTTTGAACCAATCTTCAGCAATTTGCAGTTCTTTTTCAAAGTCTGCTTTTACTGAGCAAGGATGCAAGCCCATCATTGGGAAGCACTGTTCGGGATAGCGGGCAGCCAGTTCCATCATGCCTTCAATGGATTGGCTGTCCACATTGGGCATCAGGATTTTATGCACTCCTGCGGCAAAGGTGCGCTCCAGCATCGCATCGCGATCGCTGTCAAACTGTCGGGAGTAAATATGTGCGTGGGTATCTATCATTGTTGAGGCAGAGGCGCTGTTTGGGGGGTAGTTGCTGTAGAATCGTTGCGGAGTCTGTTTTGTCTCGCGGTGAGCGTATCGGCTACCAACTTCATCAGATCGCTAAGGCGATAGCTGTCACTTGCATAAAACTGATACGACCGGCGATAAGTAATAGTGTCGGTCTGATGGCGACGCATAATTTCGCGCTCATAGCGGTCGTAGCGGGAGAGTGCCTCCTGAAAAGTCAAGCCCTGCAATGCTACTGCTGCTTCTGCCAAGTGGATATCGGCAAGAATGGCAGCCATTTTAGGCATAGGTAGCGTGCCTTGTGGAGCTTCCTGCGAATTGTTATTTGCACAGCCTGTCAGCAGGACGAGCAGCAGACATAATCGCAGGAACTTTTTCAAACCTGATGTACCCTTGAAACCTGACAGGTCTTCAAGACCTGTCAGGTTTACACATGATACAATATATAAAACTTTGCGCAACAATAACATAGCATTGCCAATCGAGCTCCACAAAGATAGCGCATTCCGCGTTGTGCTTTTTGTGTGGAATGGTTTATATTTGTTGAGCAATGGGAAATCATAAGCCTATGAGTTTTGTTGTATAGTTATGCGATTACTGATGCTCCGGCAGTGTACAAGGCAATTATTGGACTTGAGATAAGAAATGAAATCAGAAAATAAACTCGCAGGACTTGGACTTTTGACAGCAATTTCGGCTTCACTTTGCTGTATTACACCTGTTTTGGCTTTGTTGGCGGGGACAAGTGGACTTGCTTCGACTTTTTCGTGGCTTGACCCTTTAAGACCGTATTTAATCGGTTTGACAGTTTTAGTTCTTGGATTTGCTTGGTATCAGAAATTAAAACCACAGAAACAAGTGGACTGCAACTGCGACATGACCGAAAAAACACCATTCATTCAGACAAAAACATTTTTAGGTATCGTAACAGTTCTTGCAGGACTAATGCTTGCATTTCCGACCTATACACATGTCTTTTTCCCTAAGACAGAAAAACAAACAATTTCAACTGAAAAAGCAAACATTCAGACAGCAGAATTTACAATTAACGGAATGACTTGCACAGGTTGCGAAGAACACGTAAATCACGAAGTGAATAAACTGACAGGAATAATCAACACGACTGTTTCATACGAAAACGGAAACGCAATCGTGCAGTTTGACAAGACTAAAACCGACATTCAAGAAATAGAAAAAGCCATTGCAAAGACAGGCTATTCAATAACCGACAAGAAAGAAATAAAATGAACATAATACTGCAATCAACAATTACTTGCCCCGACTGTGGACACAAGAAAGAAGAAACTATGCCGACAGACGCTTGCCAATATTTTTACGAGTGTGAAAACTGCAAGAAAGTTTTAAAGCCAAAACAGGGCGACTGTTGCGTTTATTGTAGCTATGGGAAAGTAAAGTGTCCGCCCATTCAAGCAGGGACAAATTGCTGTAATTGACAATGAAACGACTGACAGAAATAGAAAGCCGACCGCATAACAGCCGTTTTGCAAAAGCGGGGGTTTCGTGCTTCTATGACAGTGAAGTGCT
>NZ_JBRCHD010000011.1:0-56783 GCF_053489755.1 Rhodoflexus sp. | reverse complement strand
TTACCCATTGCTGATAGCGGCGATGGCAGGTTTGATAGGGCGGATATCTGTCCGGCAAATCTTTCCATGCTGCACCTGTTCGCAGCACCCAAAGAATCCCGCCAGAGTACTTCTCTGGCATCTCTGCGTGGACGACCAGTTCCTGCATGAGGTTGCTCAAAGACAACCGATACGCGCTCCCACTGCATATCTGTTAAATCCATAGATAATCAAATAAAGCTCACTTCTATAACATACATACGCAAAATTGAGTTTTGAGATAGCTTCTAATCATTTTTTTGGATTTTGGTTTTATATTTTTCGTTCTTTATGCCTGCCCACAACGTTTTGCAGATTTGCGATGGGCGGGCTTTTCACCACAAATTTTCATTCGGAAAACTGAACTCTGGGCTACCACAAAACTGTCTGCGGATTACGAAACCTCACCTATTGCAAGTGTGCTGTTAGCGGCTTGCATACTGATCTTGTGAAACTTTCTGCGGTAATAATAAGTCACAATACCAAAAGCCACTGTCAAAGGGATTATCCGCATTGTCTTTGTCAGTGGTGTTACAGTTATAAGTTGAATTTTCTTTTTGTTTTGCTGACATGTATTTTCTGTAAACAATTTCTCCTTTTTCAAATGGAACTGGTTCTTTAAAAATTGGTCCATCAAAAACAAAAGTGTGAAACTCTCCATTCTCCCCGCAAGGATCAACATTGTCGGGCAAATCCTTTAAAAAATCATTATCAATTATTCTCCCCGCAAAACTTTTGTCTAAATATTTATCATTTACACAAGTAATAATTGTCTTGAATCCTAAATCAATGAATTCTCGGATAAGTTTGTCGGTGGAGATTCCCCACAATGGAAAAATTCCTTTTAAATTTAATTCAGATAGTTTAGTTTCCCTATACTTTCGTAAATCGTCTAAGAAAATATCGCCAAAGACAGATGCTGTAGCCCCTTTAGTTTTTAAATCTGTCAAAGTCGTTGTCATCACCTTTTCATACATTTCCATTGTCGGCATTTCGGGTATTTGCATTTTTATTAAAGGCAGGCCGATACTTTTTGCTTGAGTGTCCAACAGGTCAACTCTTACACCGTGCATTGAAATTCGTTGATATTGTTCGCTGATACTGGTCAATAAACACATTACATCGTATTGCTGTGTCTGCAAGATTTTATGCAAGCACAAAGTAGAGTCCTTGCCACCACTCCAATTAAATATGATTTTTTCTTTCAATTGTTTGCCTGTTTTGGAAAGTTAGTATTTGTCGTGTCTGCCGTGTCCGCAATGCTTGCCGCTAACGGAAAAGGCTTGGCGTAGGCGGGGTTTAAAAGCACTGCACTTCACACAAGCACAAAAGCAAATAAAAAGCACTTCACTACAAATTAGCACTTCAGCCCCGCTTGTCGCCAAGCCAATGTTATGCGTGGTTATTTTTCGCTAAGTATAATTCTATAATGGTATTGATTGTGGTCTGATTGTATGACTAAAACATGAACACCTTGTAAATGGTTTTCTACACTCCATTTAAACTCTGTTTCTGTAATTGTGTGAAACTTATTCGTTATTTCTTGCCCTTGTAAATTGATAAGTTTGATACTAACTTTTTTGCCTATCATTTCTTGTGGTACTTTGATGTTCAATTCACAATTAAAAGACGGATTAGGAAACACGATAGGTCTTGTTTTTATTATTGTATTATCAAATAGACTTGTAACCACCCCTTCGAACTCAAAAGCCCCAATGTCGCAGTTTCCCACTCTAACAGCGCCTCGCTGGTCAGTAATCGTACAGCTCGCACCAGCATTGATAGCAGCACTTCCTGACAAGATTGCCAGAGTTGGAATAGGACCGCCGTTGTCTTTTACAGCATCATCTAATTTGGGGTCTGCTACCGTAATATTTGGGGTACATAAACCATTGTTTGTCAGGTCGGTTCTTTGAGGCCACTCTAAATTGTTGCCTCCATTGATAAAATAAGGGGCTGGATTTGCTTGAAAGCCACCTGAGGCACAATTTCTTTGAATGTTATTTACCCCATAAGCCCCAAAATTATTAGTGGCGGTATTTTCCGCAATAATGCTGTTTTTGAGCGTGATAGAGCCTCCATGTCCAGCGATTCCCCCACCAAAGGCATTAGTTGAGTTTTTGGCAATCGTACAGTTATTGAACGAAAGCGTACTGCCGAAATTAGCTACCCCTCCCCCGCCGCCTGCCGTGCCGCCATTGGCTCGGTTGAAGGCAAAAGTAGAATTATTGATAATAACAGTAAAATTTGTGACATTGGGCGAATAAATGTTCAAACCTCCTGCAGCTCCCGAAGCAATATTACCATCAAAAGTAGTGTTGCTGATAGTGAGGTTGTTATTGCTACTGTTATCCACTCCCGCGTGCATGCCGCCGCCCGAAGGTGAGGTATTGCCCTTGAAATAACACTTATCCACTACACCGATAGTGTTGCCGTAGGTATAGTAAAACAGCCCCCCACCTTGCTTGATGTCAGTATTGTTGATGAATTTGCAGAGTGTGATGTTAATCTCTCTTGCAGCGCCATCAAATTTCGCTCCATCTATTATCACGCCTGCCCCTCCATTGTTGCCTGTGCCTGTGGTTTGGTTGTTTTCAAAAGTACAATTGGTCAAGGTCATATTAGAGAGTAAGCACTTGATAGCTCCGCCGTTGGGCGCAGTATTTCCTTTGAAGAGAGTATTAGTAACGGTCAAAAAGCCTTCATGAATTAGGATAGCTCCGCCGCCGTCTTCGGTATTAGAGCCTACGGGAGTCAATACATTGTTTTCAAAGGTACAGCCATTGATAGTCAATTTGACGTTCTTCCACATAGCGGCGATGCAAGCGCCGTTGAGAGTGGCTTTGGCATTTTTGAAGATTACGTTGTTGATGACCACTTCCGTACCGCCTCCAGAGATGACCAAAATACGCAAATCGGCTGTTGTATTTCGCTGAATAGTCGCTCCGTTTCCGTTGATAGTAATATCTGCCCCTGTCCCCGAAAAGCTGTTGATGATAGCAGGCAGTCCATTTCCTCCTCCAATGTTAGGGTTGGAAATGGTGTTATTCACTGCGGTCAGATTGTAGATTCCATTGTTAGCCAAGTTGATAATATCGGCTTCACTGTTGGCGTTTGCGGCATTGATAGCGGCTATCAAACCTGTCACATCACCATTAGCGATGTTGAAAACCTCAGCATTAAGTTGGATTTTCAATGCCATAAAGATTAAGAAAAAAAGAGAAATCTTCTTCATTTCGTTTAAACGTTTAAAATTAATGTTTATAGTTTTTAGTAGCATAATCACGCACAACGGAAAAGCATTTGTGCAGGGCGGGCTTTGTAGCACTATCGTTTCCACACGCACAAAAGCCAATAGAAAGCACAAATGTTTCATTTAGCACGTCTGCCCGCCTTGCCACAAATGCAATGTTGTGGGCTGTTTTTATTTTTCAAAATGGTAGTTCATCTTCAAGTTCGCTGTTTTCTGTTGTACTTACGCTGGTTGTTCGGGCAATCAATTTGTCCAACTCTAAAAACTCTTTCAACTTTGTAGGTAAAAAAGTTTTAGGATAATCTGTCAATGCCTGAATGGTATTTAGTATGCCTAAACTGTCTTTGTCGTCTGATTGATAGCCTAAAACTACTTCAAGTTTAGGAATGTTGAAGTGAATTTTATCAATTCCTGCACTTTTTAGAAGTTTCCAATTTGTTGTAATCATAGACTTATTAGTTTTCTCAGTTTTGTCCTTATGCCCATAAGTCTTATGAAATTCTTTTTGTGCTAAGCCATTTTCATCTTGACAGTTATTAAGTTCATCTACAAAATCATTGTCAAAATCCCAATCGTTAATTACGAAGTAGTCTAATCCAAAGTGCTTACATAAATCAATCAACAAATAAGCTGTTGCTTTGCCGTGATGCACAATAAAAGCAATATTTAGAAAACTAAGGTAAGTTTCTGCATATTTTCTGTTATTTGTTACCTTCTCTACTTCCTTTTCAGTAGCAATTTTATAGGCTAAAATATCATTTGGGCCTTCCACTAACACAACTTTGCGACTAAATAAAATCTTATTTAAGTTTGGTTCTATTGACTTAATATAACTATTGAAGTTAGCAAAAGATATGATTTCTTTTCCCTTATCATCTGTTGGCATTGTATGCGAAAACTCACCAACATTATTATACTTCTTAACAGTTTGCTTGCTTTGTTCGTCAAACTCTATCCGAATAATACTTTTGGTATCAAAAATATCAACCATTCTGTCCGAATGAGTAGTATAAATTACTTGATGTTCATTTGCCACTAAATTACATAAAACTGTCTTGTAAAAATACTCTTGGTGGTTTTCGTGTAAAAAACTTTCAGGTTCTTCAAACAGAAATAAACACTTATCATCTGTACTGCTTTCTGCAATAGCCTGAATAACAGCCATTACAAACATTGAGATATAGCCATCTCCAAAGTGGTCAATAGGGATTAAATTTGCATTGTCGCCATTCAAGCCAACCTTAAAAATCATTTGTAGAAAAATATCTTCATAGTCGGGCAAACCAAATTTCACATCACAATAATTATTTCGCAAATTGGTAGAGTAGTTTTCCTTAATCTTGTCTATAAAAGCACTGAGTTGGGAATTTTCAAGAACTTTATCCGTTGCCTTTGTTACTTCTTGTTCGTAGGTTTCTTGTTTTTTAGCCATTTCACCATCAGTATCAACAATTTTCTTTATGTGTTTGGCTAAAAATGATGTCAAATTACCCCAACTTGTTCTTTGAGTTTTAATTTCATCTTTGATATTATGAAAATTGATGTAGAAAATATTAAAGTATTTATTTGCCCCAAATGATTGATAATTGTCTTTTCCATCAGGATATTTAGATTGTAGTTTAGCCCCTTCAACCGATTGCCCATCAGTCTGAATTACTAACTCGTGAGTTCCATTTAAAGACGCAAGTTTTCCATCATATTTTCTCTCTGTACTACTGCTAATATTGATATTAAAATATGGGATATTTCCTATTTTAAGATTATGGAAATCAGTTATATCAAATGTCTCTTTTGAAATAAATTTAGTCCCTGTCCCCAATAGCAAGCAATTCATCAAATTTGTCTTTCCTGAGTTATTGTAACCAACTATCGCAATGGGCTTTTTGTAGTTCTTGTTTGGAAATGTAAACTCTTTTTCTTCGCCAAAAGAGCGGTAGTTTTTAATCTTGATAGAGTTTATTCTTATTTCTGACATTCTCGGTTTGTTTTTCGTTCTTTAAAATAGCCCACAACGGAAAAGCATTGGCGAAGGCGGGGGCTTAAAAGCACAAAAGTTGTGTAAAGCACTTCTGTTTATAGAAAGCACAAATGTTTAAATTAGCACTTCTGCCCCGCTTTTGCCAATGCAATGTTGCCTGCCGTTTTTGCTTTTTCCACACTTTGTCAGTTCGTTAGATTTAAGTTATCAAATGCGTTTAAGTCTATTGTTTCCAAATTGGTTTGTAACGGTTTAGCACTAAATTTACCTAAATCAAGTAAAATGTCTATGTGTCTTGGAAAATGCACAATTAGTTTCTCGTCTGAGAGTTTTTTCAGTCGGTTTTTAACATTGTGCATAAAAACAAGTTCGTTGTCATCTACCTTGTTGTCTGCTTGTACCATTCTTACAAGAACTTCAACCATTTGTAACTCTTGACGTTCAGACAAATCTGAACTTTCCAAAGTTTGAAAAAACATCTGTATTGACTTTGAGCCATTTTGTTTCAAGTCTGTAAACGCTAATTTCAACTCTGTTTCGTGGTCTAAACTGTCAAAATATGGCGAGTTTGTAAGCATTTCTTTCATCTCCGCAACTTCGCTTTCTGCAACTTCTCCGTCACAAGCCATAACGAAAAAAGCACCTTTGAAGAGGATTTTTCTAAATTCTATGTTTTTCATATTAGAACCCTATTTTACCTTGTTTAACTTGGTCTTGAACTGATTTGGGTAATAAATTAAGAAGTCGTTGATTTACTTCCCCTAATCTTTCCCAATCGTTTTCTTTGATTGCTCTTACTCCTGCTTCTATCAATATTCCTGCTTGTTGTTGGTCATTCATACGTACTCGTTGATTTTGTGCAAGGTCTTTGAAAATACCTACTATAAATTCTGGTGTTCGCCAAAGAATTTGAATAATCAAAGTATGCAATTCGTCTGTTGCTTCTTGAATTTTCAATGGACTACTTGAACTTAAAAAAGCCTTTTCACGAGAAACTATATCGTTAAAAACTTTTCTTTCATAGTCGTTACCATTGTCATTAATGAGTTTTTCACATTTTTCTTTTGTTTCCAAATAGTCATTTTTGGCTACTTGTGTTCTCTTGTCTTTGGTTGCATTATCAATTTCTTGGGCAATTTTTCGCTTGCGGTCTTCTAATTGATAACGATTGTCTGTAATGTCGTCATTAGTTAGTTTTTCGCTTTGTTCCTGAATTTCAGTCATTTGTTTTTTCAAAGACTGCAAATTTTTAGCGGTTTCATAATCTTCTCTTTCTGTTGCTTCCAAAATTTCAGTTTCCAATTTTTCAGAAAGTTCTTCCACTTGCTCAACTAAAACGTTGATAGGCGTATGCCTTTCTTTTGGGTTGAAAATTTGTTTAAATTCTTGGTCTGCCATTGTCAAATAGGCTGAAATGGTTAAATCTCTGCTTTCAGAAATTTCAATCGTAATTTCAATATCCGAACCTTTTGAAATATCCCTAACTACTTGGTTTCCTTTAATTTCTAAAAAACCAATGCTTAGATTTGCTTCGGGCAATGCCAAGTGTGAACCTTCTAATATTGAAATTCTTACACTTTCGTTAGAACCTTTTACAAGTGTTTTGTTTAGTGGTTTTGTAATTGTTTTGCGAATTGGTAAAACGGAATTTTTTTGAAAAATCAATTCAAGTTTTGTTCTGCCTAATTCTAAGTCATCAACTTCAAGGCAAATATCATTAGGCAAAGGCTGTCCTGTGATACCGTACCCGCTATTGATACCAATAAGTTCAGCATCTGTTTCCACAACGTTGTTTTGAGTATCATAAACCACAAACTTAAAGAAATTGTAGGCATTTTCTACCAAAGGTAAATCTTCGTTTATCTGTTTAGCCAATGGTTTTAGTCCTGTGTCAAAACCGCCATCTTCTCTTGTAATCCTGTAAGTTAAACCTGCTGTATTACCTTCAATTCTGGCAGCAAAATATTCTTCTTTTTCTTTACTTGCTTTTTCGTAAGCCATTTTTATTTTTAGGCTTACATTCTTTTTCTCCTTCTCGTCTGTCTCAAAAGATTTTGGTTTTGTACCTGCGTAATAGGCGGCACCAATAGCAACTGCTGTTGTGGGGTCTATATCACAATTTACAGGAATTTGCAACATTTCTTCTACTCTTTTGCGAACATAAGGAATAAAAGTAGAACCACCCACCATTAACACAAACTGTATATCTTTTGAGCTCAAAGAGTTACGAACAAGTATCTTCTTTACCATTTCAATAGTTGAGTCTATGCTTGGTTTTATGATATTCTCAAACTCTGATCGAGAAATTGTAATATACTCGTCTATGTCATTCCTTTCTTCATCTGTAATTTGTACGTTGATTTCTTCTGATGTTTGAGAGGATAATGCAATTTTTAATTTCTCTGCTAAAAAACGAAATGCTAAAAATTTTCCATTGTACTTGCCTGATGCACTTGTCATTTGGCTTTCCAAGTCGGAAAACTTACCTGCCTTTTCTAATTTTGGGATAATTAATTTACGAACTATTTCATCATCAAAGTCTGTTCCGCCTAAGAAATTGTCGCCTTCGTGGTCAAGAACTTTCATTTCCCCTTCTTTTATTTTTACTAAGGCAACATCGAAAGTGCCACCACCCAAATCATAAACTAACCATTGTCCGTCTGCTAATTCTTTGTCTTTCTTTTTATTTGCATAAGCCAAACTTGCTGCAATAGGTTCTTGCAATAAAACTACTTGTTTAAAACCTGCTTGTAGCCCTGCTTCTTTGGTGGCATTGGATTGGATTGTGTCAAAAGATGCAGGAATAGTTATTACAACGCTATCTAATACTTCGCCTGTCTGAACAAAATTTTTCAACTCCTTTAAAATCGCTGCCGAGAGTTCAATAGGTGTTTTGGATTGGTTGAGTACAGGAATTTTATAACTTTCGGAAGTTCCCATTTTACGTTTAAAACGTGAAATCACATTTTTGGGGTCTTTTTCAGCAAATTCTTTTGCTTTATCGCCCACAAAAACTCTGTCTTTGCGAAAAGCAACGACAGAAGGAAGGGTCTCTTTCCAAGTAGACGGATGCTTAAATATTTGTACTTCACCTTTTACAAATTTGGCAATAACTGAGTTGGTAGTCCCCAAGTCAATGCCAAAGTTTATCATATTTTCCATAATCGTGAATTGTTTTTGAATTAAGAAATTGAATTTTTAGATTGAACCACAACGACTGCTTTTTGAACAATTTGGTTTAAACCGCCTTGTTTAAGTCTGATAATTGGTTTGATAACTTCCGTTATTACCAAATTTTCGGTACTTTCTCCCGCTATACTTGCTTCGCAGTCTAAACGAGTTTGGTCGTAGGCTTCGCCCAATGGATTATGAACCGTTAAACCTGATTGACTTTTTTCGTACAAACGAGTTTCAAACAAATTTTTCAAATTTGTTAGATTTCGTGAAATAGTGTTGGCTTCTTGGATTTTTTCCAATTTTTTCTCAATCTCAAAAATTTGGTTGAGCATATCCAAAAACACTTTCTCACTCTCAGGAAATTTATATGTCTGCATTATTCTGTTTTTTAATTCGTTGATAAATTGGGTTTAAAATATGCTTACGCACAAATGCATTAATTTTAGGTCTGTTTTTCAATTTTTCAGCCCAAAATGGCGAAAAGTAATAGTAAATTGTTACAAAATATCTCCCAAAGATATTTTTCAGCAAAAACCTATCTCTAAAATCACGAAAAGCCATTACTTCGGGTGCATCACAATCACCATAACAGGCAGTAGCAATATAACAACTGCTTGAATTGTTGGCTGATGCTTGACTTTGTTGCTGTTGCATAACTCTTAATGCTTCTCCTTGTATTTTTCTGCCTGCCCTATCGACTGAATTTTCTATATGACTTTTCAAAGAATAATCATTTTTGCCAATTTCAGATAATCTTGCAATAAAGCTTCTTGCATAATTAGTTTGTAAACTTTCGCAAAGTTCAAGTAATTCATCAACTAACTTTCTTTTCAAATCAGAATGACTGAAACTTGCAATTTGAGCAAGGTTATTTCGTGAAAACAAGTTATCAAGAAATTCTTTTACTTTATCTTGATTAACTGCCAATGCACTATGTATGCGTATTTGCAAATTTATATTTGAAATAACACCAATAAGTTGGTTCAATTCTTCTCTTTGATGTGCTGTTCTTTTTCGCTCAATTTCTTGTAAATCTCTTGCTGCTTCTCTAATTCGTTGTTTCGTTTCATTATCACTTACATTGATCTTCTGAGCAATTTTAATCAATGAGGTTGCTGTTTCAAGGTCGCTATGTTCGTTAAAAACTGCAACCGATAAAGCCATAATTGCTAATGCTACTTGTTCACGTATTTCATCAAATACATCAGGCTGTTCATTCAAATCATCAATATTAACAAGATTGTTTACTTTTGATACAAGATTACTAACATTATTGTTATTTTCAGTTCCTTGTATCAATTCTTGCAACTGACGAATGGCAAGAGCATATTTTAGAAGTATAGGGGCATACTTTTCTGCTTCTGCTCGTTCTTTATGAATTTCAGCAATTTGATTGTAGTCCTTTTCAAGATTTCGCTTTGTCAAATTATTGATATTTAGTTTCAAAGCAAATTCTATAATTTGCAAAGCAACTTCCGAACTGTTTAGATTATTAAAAACTGCCACTGAAATATTGCGTAATTTTTGAGCAATATCATTACGCTGTGATTGAAAGTAGTTAGGTAAGATGTTGTAAATATTGATTTTTATCATTTTTTGCAAATCTGAAAAAACATCTTCTACACTATCTTCTTGATAATTAGTTTCTTCGTTTTCAATATCTATTCGGATTTGGTGTAATTCCTGTATTTGATTGCTAATAAATTCTCTAAGGTTTTGATATGCCTTGTCTGTTTGGTTAGGGCTTACTAAGATTGGATTTGCAACAAGTTTTTTTAGTAGGCTTGTCTTACCTTCTTTAAAGGTCTGAAAAATGACTTTGTTATATTGGTAGGCAAAATATGGGCTTACAAACTCAATAAAATCAGGATTGCTAAAAATTCGGTGTGTTTGGTAGTTGGCAAAAAACCAAGTATCTCCTGAACTAAGAAAATTACTTAATTCAGGGTTGTTTTTGATACTCCAATAAAATTGGCTTTTCTGTTCGTTGTCTAACTCGTCAGTAGCCTTTAAAAAGTCTGCTTTGTAGATTTTGAGGTTCTTAAACTCAATACTTCCATCATCCGATAAGTCAAACTCGGTTAGTTTTCTACGTTTAGCCTTTTTGACTTCGCTGTTGTCTGGCGTGTCAAGTTCTAAGACTTCATAAGGATTTACAAATTTCATCTATAATTCAGTTTTTCGTTTTGTCGTTCTTTAAAATGGCAGGCAACTAGTTAATATACGCAATCAGCGCATATCCTTACAGCAATAATAAGCATTGATATGCTTTTAAACAAATTAGGTTAAAAAACACTTTAACTATTGGATGAACAGATAGTTGAAGCAGCTGACAATACAAAATGCGCATTGCGGCAATACAACCTGCGCAATAGCAATATGACTTGCGCCAATCCAACCGACAATACAAAATGCGCATAAGGCAACAGCTATGATTTCTTATTTAAAAGCAAGACTTCTTCTGCTATTATTTCGGTAATATAACGCTTTTTTCCTGACTCGTCTTCGTAGCTTCGCATTTTGAGATTGCCTTCTACATACAAAAAACTGCCTTTTTTGATATATTTTTCAGCAATATCTGCCATATTTCGCCAAAAATAACTGTATGCCAATCAGTTTGGGTATGTAGTTGCCCCTGTTCGTCTTTGTAGCTGTCATTGGTTGCTAATATCAACTTAGCTACTTTTAACTGATTACTAAGTGTTTTTACATCAGGGATATCACTTGCATGTCCAATAAGCGTTACTTTATTAAAACCTTTCATAGGCTATTCCAGCGTATCTAATGAGCTTTTAATGTTGGAAACGTATTTTTTACTTACATGTGTATAACGAAGTGTTATTTTGATGGCGTTATGTCCCAGTAGTTCTTATATTTATTTCCAATAGGTGTGTAGCAAAACTATGGCGTAAGCCGGGTATGCCGACTTGCTTGTTAATCTTAGTTTTTTGCATAGCATTTCGGAATACCTGCCGTGTGCTACATGTGCGTACTGTTCGCCTTGCTGTCCTTCAAAGAGGTATTTCTTTGATCGGTATTGACGGTAATGTATACAAGCGCAAGTGTTTTGCGGGCAAATTAAAGTCAATCGTTGCACGCGTAATCTGTTATTCTGAAACGTAGCGTTGCTAACGATTTTAGCCATTGCACGCCGCCTGCAATATCTAACCATATGCAGGACTTTTGTGAACGGTATATGAGCGCTTGTATTTGCGTATAGCGCAAGTCTAAATTATCTAACAACTTAACAATGTCCTTTTCGTGATAGTTAAATTTACAAAACCTCGACGATGGTCTGTGCAGATAAGCCTGCATCTAAGGAATGACAGAAATCTTAATATAGCATTTTTGGTCGCGTTCTTTCTTGCGCAGCTTTCTCAAATAGTTTCGCCTTTCTGTGTCAAGCGTGATTTATATACAGCTAAACTAAATGTTTTTTCGCATTTCGGATGCTACTGTGTATAACTGGTTATCGTTTAAGGTAAATCAATCAACCCATGCGTAACAATTCCATTGCACATCGGTTATTACCTGCAATGGAAAATACCGTACTGGTCTGGTTGCGCAACGACTTGCGCCTGCACGATAACGAAGCGCTCTACAAAGCCGCTGTCCGCACAAAAAATGTCGTTCCCTTTGTTTGCATAGACCCGCGTCAATTTGAGCCTACCCAATTGGGCTTTACCAAAACGGGGGCGCGAAGGGCACAATTCCTGCTGGAAGCTATCGCCGACCTGCGCCAACGGCTGCAAGGCATCGGCAGCAATTTGGTTGTGCGCATAGGCAAACCCGCCGAAGCGGTTGCCGAACTGCAAAGCGCAACCGGCGCTACCTTACTCTACGCCTCACAGGAAGTAACTTCCGAAGAATTAGCTGATGAGGCTGCCGTAGCAAGCGTTTTACAGCAACGCGGCGCACGGATGTTTACTTTTTGGCAAAGCACGCTGTACCACGTGGATGATATTCCTTTCCGCAATATTGAGTTGCTGCCCGATGTGTTTACCGAATTTCGCAAGCAGACCGAAAAAGCTGCCCGCGTGCGCGATATTTTCCCCGTTCCTGCCAAGCTGAACCCCGTTACGGTGGAAATCGGCGCTATCCCGACGCTGGAAGATTTGGGATTGGAAGCGCCTGAACCTGACAGCCGCGCTTTGGTAACGTTCAAAGGCGGTGAAACGGCGGCACTGGAACGGCTGCAACAGTATTTCTGGAAACAAGACCTGCTCAAAGTTTACAAGGAAACCCGCAATGGATTGCTGGGCGCTGATTTTTCGTCCAAGTTTTCGCCCTGGCTGGCGCTGGGCTGCCTTTCGCCGCGCTACGTTTTTGACCAAGTGCAGCAATACGAAGCAAAAAAAGTCAAAAATGATAGCACCTACTGGCTGATTTTTGAACTCATCTGGCGCGATTATTTCCGTTTTGTGGCGCTCAAATACGGTACGCGCCTGTTCAAAAAAGGGGGAATTAAGCAAGACGCGCGCCTGCAATGGGTGCAAAACGAAAGCCTTTTCCAAAAATGGGTGGACGGCAAAACGGGCATTCCGTTTATTGACGCCAATATGCAGGAACTGGCAGCTACGGGCTTTATGAGCAATCGCGGCAGACAAAACGCGGCAAGTTTTCTGGTCAAAGACCTGAAAATTGACTGGCGATGGGGCGCAATGTACTTCGAGCATGCCCTTCTGGACTACGACGTTTGCAGCAACTGGGGCAACTGGAACTATGTGGCAGGCATCGGCAATGACCCGCGCGAAAACCGCTACTTCAACATCCTCAAACAAGCCAAACAGTATGACCCGCAAGGTGCGTTTGTCAAACACTGGCTGCCTGTGCTGAAACCTGTTCCTGCCGCGACCGTTCACGTCGTCGGCGACCTGAACCGCAGCGAACTGCAAAGCTACGGCATTCAATTGGGCGGCAACTACCCCTTCCCCATCGTCAAAAACAGCAAATGGCTGAAAGGGTAGCGCAAAATTTAATCGCAAGGGATGCAACTTATACTGCACTGCTGCGATTAATAACTCACATTCTAAACGACAGATTGCGTTTGAGTCTTCTCCGCTCACGATCAGCGGGCAGACAACTCGTTGAGTGAGAGCCTCTGGAAATAGTCTTTGATCCCCTCTATGTCTGTTTGATTGTTGGCTTCTACCTTGACTAAAAATCTGCCGGCAATAACTGCTGCCAACTCTGCTATTTGTCTGTTCTTCTGCAAAGTAATTGAGCCTTTAATTTCAGATCCTTGCTTAAAGCCTACTTGCTTCATCTCGTTGTTTTCCATCGAAATTTCAGCGGCCATGCTAAACATCGCCAATGCGCCCTGCGCCGCAGCATTTGCGCCGCTGTTATAGTCGGTGAGTTCAAAACTGATATAGCTGTCCCCGTTCACAAGTTTTTTGCGGACAGTAGAAACGCTCATACCGGCTGTAGTAGTGGTTTCGCCTCTTAGCTCGCTTGTCTCCGATTTGAAATCATCAATAGCATCGGGAATGAAACGGGCAAGCTCGGCGTAGGGAATAGCCAAAGTATCGCCGCGCCTAATGCGCTCTTGCAACTTTTGCTCTGCATTTTTCTGCGATTGCTCTACTGCATTTGCCATGTCTTGGATCTTGTCGAGGGCATTCGTAATCCCAACCTTCTCGCCTTCCTCCATTTTTCCTTCGGACTTTGAGCCTCCGCAACTGAAGATTGTCGCTGCCAATGCAAGCACGACAATACCGACTTTAAATCGTTGGTTCATAAAGTTTGATGTTAGGTCTTTGTTGAAAACAATAGATTAAAGTTAGCAAATTCCCGCCATAAATTTAAATTTGACGAGCAGTTATTTGGATACTAACTTTAAACATGATCAAGCGCTTTGTTTCACTTCTGACTATACTCTGGGGGATCGTCTTTTTGCTACATGGGCAAAACAACGAGCGTGGAATGCCCTTCATCAAAAACTTTCTCCCTAAAGAATATAAAGCCGGACTGGCAAATTGGGCAGTTGTGCAAGACAATCGCGGCATCCTGTATTTTGGCAACGACAATGGCATTCTGGAATACGACGGCAGCGAATGGCGCTTCATCAAAACGGGCGGAGTAATCCGCTCGCTTGCCAAAGACAAAAACGGACGCATCTACGCCGGTGGTGCGGGACATTTTGGCTATTTGAAGGCAGACTCGCTCGGACAGATGCGTTACCAGCCGCTGCACACTCTGCTGGCAGAGGACAAACGCGCATTTGGAGATGTATGGACAGTTAATTGCCTCACCGAAGGGGTGTTTTTTCAAACTGATGAATTTATTTTTATCCTCAAAGAAAACAAAGGACAAGCCTACCTACAGACGGTACCTGCTACTACATTTTTCACCTTTGGCTATGCGGTACGCGACCAGTTCTACGTCCAAAAAAGCGAATACGGACTGATGAAGTGGGTAGGCAGCAGGTTGGTTCCCGTCAAAGATACAGAGGCGCTCTCTGCCGCGCTGATCAGCCAAGTACTGCCTTGGGGCGACAGCGAACTGCTGATTTGCGTACAAAACATGGGACTTTACACCACCCAACAAGGCAAAATAGTCAAATGGAATACGGAAGCGGACGAAATACTGCGCGACTTCAGGAGCTACAACGCCGCGTGGATAGGCACGGGCAAAAATAAAACGCTGGCGATCGGCATGCTGGGAATTGGCGTACTGATGCTGGATGAAAAAGGCAAACTCAAGGCTATTTACAACAAACGCAACGGCCTAGCAGATGACTTTGTACTATCTTTTACCGAAGATGGACAAAACGGGCTTTGGATAGGCATGTACAACGGCATCGCCCGCATGGAGTATCCTTCTGAATTTCAACTCTACAACGAACAGTTTCAGCAACTCAAAGGCGCAGTCAATGCGATTACCAAGCATCAGGGAAGGCTCTACGTGGCTACTTTGAGCGGGCTTTTCCGGCTCGCACCCCGCGAACTGACACATGCCGCTGCTACCCGCCGCTTCTACGATACTGAATTTGAGGCTGTTGCAGGCTTCAAATTGGATTGCTGGGCGCTACTCCCGATAGATAAAGACCTGCTCGTAGGCACTTTCATGGGCGTGAAGCTCTTGCGCGGCGATGCAGTGAGCGACGTTGGCAACGAAGAAACCCCACCTAATATTTTCTGTTTTGAACGCTCGAAAATAGATCCCGATCGTGTATTTGTCGGCTCGGCCTACAGCGTGCGCAGCATTTACCGCAAAAACGGCAACTGGATTGATGAGGGGCGATTTGATGGACTGCGCGACGACATTCGCCACATCAAAGAAGATAAAGATGGCAATATCTGGGCAGCATCGCTCAATAATGGGATCTATCTGATTGATTTTGTGCAAGGCAGCAGCTACAGGTTCGGTATGCAGCCCAAAATCCGAAGGCTGGGGCTTGCCGACGGACTGCCTTCGCTGAATGACAATCATTTGATGCTGATCAACGGACAGATCCGAATAGCCACCGAACGCGGCATTTACAAATACGAAGGTGGCAAACTGATTCCCGATGAGGCATTTGACACGCCTTTCAACCGCGAAGGGCGAAAGGTACTCCTGCCCACCCCAGACCGCAAGGGCAACATCTGGCTGTTTTCTACAAACAAAGGCAAAATCGAGGCAGGATTTCTGCAAAAATCCGATAAAGGATTCGATTACAAACCCGGCTCACTCAATCGCTTGCAAGATTTACATGCCGTACAGGCGCTCTACACGGGCGATAGCAGCGCCATCTGGTTCAGCGACATTGGCGGCATTTATCGCTACGAGCGCAGAAGCGATATCTCTACCGATTTCACCTTTCAAACCTTGATTCGCCGCGTAAGCATAGGCCAAGACTCTGTTATTTTTAATGGCAACTTTGCCGATAAAGACGGGTTGGCAGTACTCGAGCAGGGGACTATTTTCAGTCCTGACCTACCTTATGAACTGAACCGCATCCGCTTCGATTTTACCGCCACAGCCTTCAACAGTCCGTATGCAACTTACTTCCAAACCAAGTTAGATGGCTTGGAAACCGATTGGGAGACTTGGAATGATAGCCGTAGCAAAGAATATACGAATCTGGCAGCGGGACACTATGTCTTTCACGTTCGCGCCCGCGATGTATTTGGCAATATCAGCAGCGAAGCACAATATCATTTTGCTATCAAAGCTCCATGGTATCGCTCTATGGTAGCTTATGCGCTCTATGTCGTGTTAGCTATTCTACTTATCTGGCTGGTTGGCGAGTGGCGAATACGGGCTATCGCCAATGAAAAGGCATACCTGACGCAGCAGGTTGCCGCTCGCACACAGGAGTTGAGCAATGCCAATGCGGAATTGGAAGCGACGCTGGCACAGGTAAAAAATCAAAATGAAATTATCCGGCAAAAATCTGACGAACTGGCACGTGCCAACGAGCAACTGTTCGAGTTAAACAGCGCCCTGAGCCGTACATTGGCACAGGTGCAACTGCAAAACAAAGAAATAGAACGTCAACGCGATCAGATTCGCCTGCAAAAGGAAAATACCGAAAGCAGCATCCGCTATGCCCGCCGCATCCAAGATGCTATGCTTCCCGATACAAAAATATTATCCCGCTTTTTTTCCGGAGCATTTATTCTCAATCGCCCGCGTGATATTGTGAGCGGCGATTTTTACTGGTTTACCGAAAAGCAAGGGAAAATTATGGTAGCCGTAGTAGATTGTACCGGACACGGCGTACCGGGCGCGATGATGAGCATGTTAGGATCTTCGCTTTTGGACAATATCGCTGCTCGGCAACCGGTTGCAGACACCGCACTGATCCTCAATGAAATGCACCGGTATATCAGATTGGCGCTACAACAGGAAAAAAGTATGAACAGCGACGGTATGGACATGTGCCTGATCTCCTACGATCCGCTGGAGCGCACTGTACAGTTCTCTGGCGCCCGCAACTCGCTTTACTTGGTGCGCAGCGGCGTACTAACAGAATACAAAGCCGACCGACAGTCTATTGGCGGATTCCAAAAAGAAGCCGAGCGACTTTTTACTGCACAGACAATTACCGTTCAGACAGGCGATATACTCTACCTCTTTTCCGACGGCTATGCAGACCAGATCGGCGGCAACAAGCGACAAAAATACATGGTCAAGCATTTCCGAAGCCTTTGCGAGCGCATCAGCAGCATTCCTATTGTGCAGCAGGAAGGCGCTTTTGCTGCAAATCTTGCGGACTGGATGGGTGAAGAGGTGCAGTTGGATGATATTCTGGTAATGGGCTTACTAATCTAATCAAAGCAATTTCATCAGGCTGCAAAGCAACAACAACAGCAAAGCCGCAGGTGTGAGGTATCTCCAGCAAAGCGACATGAGTTGGTCTATCCGCAAGCGCGGATAAGTCCAGCGCACCAGCATTTGCAAACCTACCAGCAGCAGCCCCTTGCTAAGCAACCACACAGCGCCCCACAGCCATGCCGAAAGATGTCCGGGTACGCCACTTGTCCAGTCGGCGAGGCGCAGCGCACCTATGTTCGGCAGCGGAGTATTCCAACCGCCCAAAAACAGCGCTGCCGCGAGCAGACTCACGAGCAGCATCATGCCGTACTCGCTCAGCATCAGCAGCCCCCAGCGAAAACCTGCATATTCTGTCTGATAACCCGCAATTAGTTCCGATTCGGCTTCGGGCAGATCGAAAGGGGCGCGATTGCATTCTGCCAGCGAAGCAATGAAAAAAATCAGGAATACAGGCAATAGCAAAGGATAGCGAACGATATTCCACTGCAAAAAGCCGCCCCATCCGCCACTATCGGCAGCAAATATTCCCTGCTGCCATGCCATTTGCTGCAAGTTGAGCGTACCCGTACAAACAGCTACACACAAAACAGCCAGCCCAAGCGGAATTTCATACGAAACGATCTGTGCAACAGAACGTATGGCTCCAATCATAGAAAACTTGCTGTTGCTCCCCCAGCCAGCCATCAGGATGCCCATAACATCTAAGGAAATAATTGCCATCAGTGCAAAAATACCGGTAGCGCTGTCCGAACCAATCCCCTGTGGGGCAAGCGGAATAAAGCAAAAACCTGTAAATACAGAGGCAAATATGACGAAGGGCGCAGCCCTGAACAGCACGCCATCGGCGCTGCGCAGGACAATATCTTCCTTTTGCAGCATTTTGAGCAGGTCTGCTACTGTTTGCAGCAGACCGTAATAGCCCGTTTCCATTGGCCCGAGGCGATCTTGTATAAAGGCCGCCATTTTTCGCTCCGCATAAACGGCAAAAACCGTGTAGAGCAGTAGAAAGCCAAGAAAGAAAAGGAACAGCAAAATTGTAGTAGGCATGGCTGTAAATTCTTTCTTGCAGATTAAATATCCGATTAAAAACGCCGCCGGTACCCGACTACAGAATATACCTGCTCAAGTCGCGGTTTTTGACCAACGAACTCAGTCGCTGTTCTACCATTTCCCTATTTACAGCCAGCTTGGAATTAGGCGGAATAGTATCAGGAACTTCAAACAAAAACTCGTTCAATAGGTGGCTCATCACGGTATGCAAGCGGCGCGCACCAATATTTTCTACTTCCGAATTGATAGCAAATGCGACTTCTGCGATTGCTTCCAGCGCATCATCGGTAAAAGTCAAATCTACATTTTCGGCTGCCAGCAACGATTGATACTGTTTGGTCAGTGCGTTTTTGGGGGTTTTCAGAATCTGATAAAAGTCGTCTTTGGTGAGGCTCTGCAACTCGACGCGGATCGGGAAGCGCCCTTGCAGTTCAGGGATCAGGTCGGAGGGTTTGGATACGTGGAATGCTCCGGCAGCAATGAACAGGATATGGTCAGTATTGATGGTTCCGTATTTGGTATTCACTGCGCTGCCTTCTACGATCGGGAGCAGATCGCGCTGTACGCCTTCGCGGCTCACATCAGGCCCTCCCGATTTGCCCGAAGACGAAGCAATTTTATCAATCTCATCAATGAAAATAATACCTAAATTTTCGGCTTTCTGCAAAGCAATCTGCTTTACTTCGTCCATATCAATCAGTTTGGCGGACTCTTCGTCTAAAAGAATGCGGCGTGCTTCGGCAATAGTAACCTTGCGTTTGCGGCTCTTTTTGGGCATCATGTTGCCGATCATCTCTTGCAAATTCATCATAGAGACCTCATCAATCGCACCACCGACAATGCTCATGCCGACATTATTGTTTTCAACTTCGATTTCGATTTTGCGATCTTCCAGTTCGCCGTTGCGCAGTTTTTCGCGGAAACGCTCGCGGGTGCGTTCGTTGAGTTCAACCTCCGAATCACTGATTTGAAAGCCAATTGCACCTTCGGGCTGACTTCGCTTAGATTTTACAGGCGGAATCAGCGCATCTAAGATGATGTCTTCTACCGCTTCTGCCGCTTTTTGCTGTACTTCTTGGCGCTTTTGCATTTTGACCATATTTACAGACTGCTCTACTAAGTCGCGCACCATGCTTTCCACATCGCGCCCTACATAGCCTACCTCAGTAAATTTCGAGGCTTCCACTTTCACAAAAGGCGCATCGGCTAATTTGGCTAAACGACGAGCAATCTCGGTCTTGCCTACGCCTGTAGCACCAATCATTAGAATGTTATTCGGCACAATCTCGCGTTTCATCTCAGCCGGCGCATTCATTCGCCGCCAGCGGTTGCGCAGTGCAATAGCAACATTGCGCTTAGCATCGTGCTGCCCGATGATATATTTATCTAATGCAGCAACAATCTGCTTAGGAGTCATGTATTCGGGTTGTTCAAGCATATTAATCGGGCTTTAGCTACTTACAAAAGTACGATGTTTTTGTGATCATTGTGCCTACTAACCGATTGTTTGGGCTTATGCCTCTTGCAGGGGGCTAAATTTTTTCAGTTCACAGATCAAAAAATTTTCTCTCTTCAAAAGATGCAATTCAAACTTTTTTTCGTTATATTAATACCTACGTCATCTATGGTATTACTCTAACGAAACGTTTGCCTTATGAGAGCAAGGGGTTACTTCTTTTTCGCTGCATGGCTGCTGATAAGCATAGCCGGCAAAGCGCAACAATCACAGTGGGGAATTGATGCACGGCTATCGGTCAATATTGAAAACGGACTGAGCCACAACAACGTGATGGCTGTCATTCAGGACAGCCGCCAGTATCTCTGGATTGGCACACAAAATGGGTTAGACTGCTACGACGGGCGCAGTATCCGCAATTTTACACTGCTGCCCGGCAAGTCGCTGGAGGTTCGTGCGCTTTTGGAAGACAAACAACAGCGCCTCTGGATTGGCACCAACGCGGGGCTTTTCCTTTTCCACAGGCAAACCGAACAATTTACACACTTTCAGCATGACACGGCAAACGTGCTTTCGCTTGCTGACAACAGCATTTTCAGCCTTGTCCAAGACCGCGCCGGCCACATTTGGATGGGTACTGGAATAGGAGTTTCGCGCATAGACCCCGAAAAACAGATTTTTTTCAATTATCCGTTTCAGGGAGCTTACACACAAGGGCTGAGCGCTGTTTACAGCATCACAACCGATGCAGATGGCAATATCGTTGCTTCCTCGCTGGGGCAGGGCGTACAAGTCTATTCGCCCGCCGAAGAGGTTTTTGTTTCCTATCCGCTCTATCCGCGCCAGTTTCAGCGCGATTATGTCATCCGTCTGCTCAAAGACGCGAAGGGACATCTGTGGGTAGCTACCTTGCAGGGCCTGCGCCGCATAGATACCCGCACAGGCAGCGTCCGCTCCTTCACCGAAGCCGACGGACTGCCGAATAACTACGTAGCTTCCCTTGCCTCCGACGAAAACGGGCGGATTTGGGCAGGCACCAAACAAGGCGGACTTGCCTATTTTGACGACAGCCGCTGGCAAACCATTGAAGATACCAAAAGCGAATACAGCCTTGCAAAGGGCAAAGCTATCCAAACCCTTGCCACCGACTCAGGCAATATTTTGTGGGTAGGCACAGCAGGCGGCGGGCTGGCAGCATGGAAAAACGAAGCCAACTATTTCAGCATTCACTCACAAATTGGCGAGGTAACAGCAATGGCACAACAGGGCAGCAACTATTGGGCTGCCTCAACAAAAGGCTTATTCCGTATCAATAGCACAGGCGAGGTACTGGAACGTATAGAAAAAGTGCCGCAGGGCACTATCCGCGCCCTACTTCCCGCGTGCGACGGCAGCCTCTGGATTGCCAACGAGCAAGGCATCTATATCCGCCGCAGCGAACAGTGGCAATACCTCCGTCCGGGTTGGGAAGGTCCCGAAGAGGGAACCATTACCACGCTTTTTGAAGACAGCAAAGGGCGCATTTGGGTCGGAACGCAGGAAAGCGGGCTTTACTGCTCAGGGGATTTACCCAACCAATGGTTAGTTTTTCGCCACAACATCAAGCGTCCGCAAAGCATTGCCGACAACCACATCCGCTGCATCGCCGAAGATGGGCAAGGCACTATCTGGGTGGGAACAGCCAGCGGCGGACTGAGTCGCTGGGACGGCAACGACGGCTTCATCAGTTTCAGACACGAGGCGGGCAATCCTAACTCTTTGCCCCACAACAGCATCAAAAGCCTTTTCACCGACGAACAAGGCAGTTTTTGGGTAGGCACTTTTGCAGGGGTGGCGCTTTGGGAGCCACAGCAAAAGCATTTTCGCACTTACCATTTTGACCACGTAGCGCTGGGCGAAGCTATTCAGGACATCCGCGCAAGCAAAGGCCGTATGTGGGTATTTACCCAACGAACCCTGATGCAGTTTGACCGCAAAAACGGGCTTTTTGTGCCTTATCGCATTGTCTCACCCGCTTCGGCGCTTCAATATACCACGCAGGCGCTTATCAGCCCCGAAGGCGACTTGCTCATCGGTACATCGCAAGGGTTGGTGAGCATCCGCTCTGCCATAGCTGATTTGTACGCAGGTCGTTCGCTGCCTCGCGCCTTTTTCCGCTATGCCAATTACCAAGCGGACACTGTGCAGGTGCAGATTCCCTTAGACGGCTTGCAGGAACTGACTATTCCTTATCAGGCAGCCAATGTGCGTATTTCTTTTGCCTCGCCAAACTTTGGCTATCAGGCAGCGCCTGTGTTCAGCTACCGCCTTAGCCCTGCGAGCAGCCAATGGTCGGAGCCGACAACTGAAAGTGAGATCACGTTGGGCAAACTTGCGCCCGGCAACTATACGCTCTACCTGCGCGTGCTGGGCCCCAAAGGATGGAGCCTGCCGACTGAACTGTTGGTGCGCGTGCGTCCGCCTTTCTGGGAAACATGGTGGTTTCGTTTGGCAGGTACGCTCTCGCTTATCGGGCTGGGGTTAGTTACCTATCGCGCCCGCGTGCGTCGCATAGAAAAGCAGAATGAGCGATTAGAACGCATCGTAGAAGAACGAACTGCACAAATTGCCAACCAGAAAAACCAATTAGAGCGTGCCTATCACAACGTACGCACTATCAGCGAAATCGGGCATCGCATCACCGCCCAGCTGCACAGCGAACAAGTAGTCGGCGAAGCCTTTGCAGGCGTAAGCGAACTGGTAGAAGCCGCCCTCTTTCGTATTGGAATTTATGACGAAAGCAGCCGTAGGCTGGCGTTTTATGGCTTCCGCAACGGCGAGGCAATGCCGCTTGTTTATCATGAAATTGAAGTGGGTCAAAAACGCCTTTCCGCCGTTTGTTTCCAATATCAGTTAGAAATCGTTATCAACGATTTTACTAAGGAAGCCCCTGAATATGTGGCAGATGAGCACATGGAATACAACACCGAGCAGCCGCTTTCTGCTATTTATCTGCCGCTGACGCTGAACAACAAAACCATCGGCGTATTTACGGTGCAAAGCTACCGCCGCAATGCCTACCAGACGGCAGATGTAGATTTCCTACGCGCCCTTGCAACTTACCTTGCTGTAGCGATTGACAATGCCCGCGCTTACGACCGCTTGGATGAAGCCCGCCGCCAGATTGCCCGCCGCAACGACCAGATCGTGAACAGCATCCGCTATGCCGAGCGCATCCAGAAGGCTATTTTACCTGCCGAATCGGATTTACAAGCATTGTTTGATCAATTTTTCATCTGGTATCAGCCCAAGGACATTGTTTCGGGCGATTTCTACTGGTGCCACCGCGAAGGTAACCGTAGGTGGGTAGCCGTAGCAGATTGTACGGGGCACGGCGTTCCCGGGGCGCTCATGTCTGCCATCGGGCATAGCATCCTGACCGAGATCGTTGCCCGCCGCCGCATTGTCCAGCCTGCTGAAATTCTCCAAGAGGTACACGAAGAGTTATGCAGGACGCTACAAACCGACAACGGCATCCACGATGACGGCATGGACATCGCCCTCTGTCTGATTGAAGGTAACGAAGTAACTTTTGCCGGAGCCAAACGTCCGCTGTATGCCGTTAGGCCAAGAGGTAATGCTTCCGAAAATCGTTTAGTTGAGTTGCGCCCCAACAGGCAATCCATCGGCGGCAAACAGCGCAACAGCGAAGTGCGTTTTGAACAAAGTGTCGTATCGCTTCCTGTAGGTACGATGCTTTACCTCACCTCCGACGGACTCGCCGACCAGCCCAACCCGAACCGCGAAAAGTTAGGCAGCATGGCGGTTAAAGAACTACTCATGGCGCTTGCACACCTGCCCGTCGAGCAGCAGGCAGAAGAACTGCGCGAAATTTTTGACGAGTTCCGCCGGCAGGAAAGCCAGCGCGATGACATTTGCATCATGGGGATTCGGTTGTAGGACATCAAGGAATGCTGCCACCTTGCATATTGCGGGCGCTGCTGTCATGTGCAGAGTTACTTAAAATCGCAACATCCCTCGATCGTTGTCGCGGCTGAGGCGCAGGCTTTTGCGCTCGCCGTTGGCTTTGAAATGGACAAAATTGATTTGATCATCGAAAAGCTCTAAAAGAACGCCGTTGCGGATTTCTACTAACTGTACCGGCATTTGCTGCACGGCTTCCAGATAGATCCAGCAGGCATCTACCTCATATTCGCGCCCGAGATACTTCCAACGTAGTGGTTGTCCATTGATTTTGCATTGAAACTGCTGTTGCAGGTATTGTTCGATCAGTTTTTCTGCGTCCGGATGTTCTTTTGGAGTTGATAGGTGCGTTCGCACTTTGAATTGCTTCTCTAATGCGTCCTGCAAGTCGTCAATAAAAATCTTGTGGGTAATTTCTATTTGCTGCGCAGATGCATTGTGTTGCATTTCGCACAAACTGATGTGAATAGGATGGAACAAATTGCTTAAGATCAGCCAAAAATGCAGCGATAGAAAAGTGAGCATATAGAGCATAAGGATTTGGAGTGCAGTTTTACCCTTTGTCATGCGTAAGAGGGCAAAAGCGCTGCCAAAATTCAGGGTTGCAGCCCAATGGCCATAATATCGTCCGATTGTTTTTCACCTGCCGCCCGCTGCCGGTTCTGTATGGCCTGATTGATGCGGACTTCCTGAAGCTGCCTCTGGTTTGCTCCCTGCGCGTAGCTTCCGGTGGGTTCATGTCTGTGCGAGTTGCCGAATGGCGTTCACCAAGCGGTCTAAGTCGCGGGTCGTCGTGTAAACGTTTGGTGTTACGCGCACGCCCTTGATGTTTTCCCACTCAATCCCGGTTGTATGTATTTTATATTGGCTGAAAAGTGCGCTATCTACCTCTGCTACGGTTTTTCCTTTGATGGAAAACAGGCCGATCGCACAGCCAAACTCCGGCTTGAGCGATGTGTGTATTTGCACTTTAGGCAGGTCTAATACTTTTTCTGCCCAATAATTTTTCAAATAGTGCAATCTTTTTTCTTTGCGTTCTGCACCGATCATCCAGTGGAAATCTATTGCCTGCCCAATCGCCTGTTCATTGGCAAAAGGACGCGTACCCAGATTTTCAAACTTGCGAATATCTTCGCTTTCAGGGTCTTGTGCGCCAAAGAGCGGGTACAGATCGCGGATTTTTTCTTTGCGGACATAGAGCATCCCGCTGCCAAAAGGCGCTGTCATCCATTTGTGGAGGCTGGTGCCGAAGTAGTCGCCGTTAAGTTCGGGAATCTGAAAATTAAGCAGCCCGAAACTATGCGCTCCGTCTATTACCACTTCAATACCTCGTGCGCGGGCTATATCGGCAATTTCGCGCACGGGTAGTATTTGCCCCGACCAGTTGATGATGTGCGTAATGTGAACGACTTTGGTTTTGGCGGTAAACAGCGAGGTGTACTGCCGCACGATTTCATCCTTATTTTCAATCGGCAGCTCGAGGTTGACATAGCGCAGGACAATTCCTTCGCGTTTTTCGCGTTGCCGCCATGCGTGCAGCATGTTCGGGTAGTCTTGCCGCGCCAGTACTACCTCGTCGCCTTTTTGGAGGCGCAAGCCAAAGATGATCGTTTCCAGCGCTTCAGTTGCGTTGCGTTGGATGGCTACTTCTTCGGCTGAGCAGCCTGCTACTTCTGCCAGCCGCGCCCGCAGGGGCTCGCGCCCTGCATCCAATACGCGCCACATGTAGTAGCTCGGCGCTTCGTTAGAGAGGCGGTTGTAGCGCTCTACTGCCTCTTGCACTACGCGCGGATGGGGCGATACGCCGCCGTTATTCAAATTCAACAGGTTGGGCGAAACGGTAAAAGCCTGCTTAATCTGATACCAGAATTCTTCGTCGCGGATGCTTGTATCTATGGGCTGGGTACTTGCTTCGCGCAATACCCGATCGAGATTTTTCGCAGCGAGACTTGCTCCCCAGTTGCTAAATGGAGATACCATTGCCAGCGCTGTAGCGGCGCGTTTCAGAAAGCGGCGGCGCTGGTCTGTAGATGCCTGCGGGAAGAATTTCATCTTTGCTATTTTCTTACGGTGCGTTGCTCGATGCGCTTTTCATAATCTTTACCTTGAAAAATGCGCTTCACATAAATACCCGGCGTGTGAACCTGATTAGGGTCTAAAGCGCCTTTGGGAACGAGTTCTTCTACTTCTGCCACAGTGATTGTTGCAGCCGTTGCCATCATTGGGTTAAAATTGCGTGCTGTTCCCCTGAAAATCAGATTGCCTGCCGTATCGCCTTTCCATGCTTTGACAAAGGCAAAATCGGCGCGAAGCCATTCTTCCAACAGGTAGAGTTTGCCGTGAAACTCGCGGACTTCTTTGCCTTGCGCTACTTCCGTGCCTACGCCTGCGGGGGTGTAGAAGGCGGGTATACCTGCGCCGCCCGCACGAATGCGCTCTGCCAGCGTACCTTGCGGGATAAGTTCTACTTCCAGTTCGCCTGCCAGCAGTTGGCGCTCAAACTCTGCATTTTCGCCCACATAAGAAGAAATCATTTTTTTGATCTGGCGGGTTTGAAGCAACAGCCCCAGCCCGAAATCGTCTACGCCGGCATTGTTAGAAATGCAAGTAAAACCTGTTTTACCACTATTCAGAATTGCCCGGATGCTGTTTTCAGGGATACCTGAGAGGCCAAAGCCACCCAGCATAAGGGTCATACCATCTTCTAAGCCTGCAATGGCTGCCTCGGCGTTGGCTACTACTTTGTTCATAAGCGATGTATGCGGATAGGTTGTACAAAAGGCAGCAAAATAAAATGCCTTTCAGGGGGGAAAATTATTGAAAAACATTGATACTTTCGCCGCCCTGACAAACTTATACACATGCTTAACTACTACCAGACAGTCAACATCAGTACGGCTGCCGGATATGTTGCAGATACCTCTATTTTTGTTATCTACACCGGTGGTACAATTGGAATGGACTACGACGAGTCGGGTACACATCTGAAACCCTTTGACTTCGAGCAAATCATAGATAAAGTACCGGAGTTGCGCCGCTTTGAGTTTGAGCTAACCTTACTCAGTTTCGATAAGCCTATTGACTCATCAGATATCAAGGTGTACCAATGGCTGAATATTGCGCGAGTGGTTTATGATTTTTACAACGACTACGACGCGTTTGTTATCCTGCACGGCACTGATACGATGGCATACACAGCCTCGGCACTTAGCTTTCTGTTCGATAATCTGGCAAAGCCTGTGATTTTGACGGGGGCGCAGTTGCCTATCGGTGTGCCGCGTACTGATGCACGCGAAAACTTTATTACAGCGTTAGAAATTGCCTCTAAGAAGAGCAAGAACGGCTTTCCGATGGTGCCGGAGGTAAGTATTTTTTTCGATAATTTATTGCTGCGGGGCAACCGTGCGCGAAAGGTGCAAAGCAATAATTTTACGGCTTTTGCTTCGGAAAATCTGCCGCCACTTGCCGTTGCAGGTATCGAGATCAGCTACAACGAATCGCTGATTTTACCGCATCCGGAAGGGCGCTTCGATATTTTTTCAAAAATGGACGAAAACGTTGGCTTATTGAAGATATTTCCGGGTATTTCGCAAAAGTACTTGGAGCATTTTCTTGCAACACCGGGCTTGCGCGGGATTGTGATGGAAACCTACGGCTCGGGAAATTGCCCGACCGACGACTGGTTCATTCATGCGCTAAGGGCTGCTGTTGACGGGGGTATGCATATCCTCAACGTATCGCAGTGCAACGGCGGAGCAGTGGTACACGGTATGTACGAGTCCAGTAAACTGCTGCACAACATAGGTATCATTAGCGGAGGCGACATCACGCCGGAAGCCGCTATTACCAAAATGATGTTCCTGCTGGGCAACGAACCCGATCCGCAACTGATTCGCGAGCAACTCGGTATTTCGCTCCGGGGTGAAATAAGTGCGCGTTAGCGTCCGTATTTTTCTTTCACCGCTTCCAGCGAGTAAGGAAGGTAGGCATCTACATTTTGTCCATATCGGTAAATATCGCGGACGATAGTCGAGCTGATATACGCCAAATGAGGTGAGGTGATGAGCAGAACGGTTTCCAGCCCTGGTACTACTTGGCGATTGACCTGTGCAATAGAGTTTTCGTATTCAAAATCGGTGGTGTTGCGCAGCCCGCGCAGTAGAAACTGCGCACCTTTTTGTTTGGCAAAAAGTGAAGTCAGTCCCTGAAATGCCTCTACCGAAACGTTGGGGGTATCTGCAAAGGTTTCGCGGATACAGTCCAGCATAAGTTCCAGCGGAAAAAAGCGCTGCTTTTGGCTGTTATGCCCTACACCGATAATGATATGATCGAAAAAGTGGCTGCCGCGCCGCACAATGTCTTCATGACCTTTGGTAAAGGGATCGAAAGAGCCGGGGAAAATCGCAATTCGAACTGGCATAAGCGTTGTTAGATTTTGTACGCAATAATATACAACGCACGCTTATTGGTGTCGCTTTCGGCGCAGAATAATTTCAGCAGCATCGCATACCCCACCAATCGGTGGATTGTATTTCCGGATAGTAATTTTGACGTAAGAAGCGCTGTCAAACCTACTGAAAATCTGCTGTACGATACGCTCGCCGAGATGTTCGAGCAGTCGGGCAGGCTTTTCCATTGCTTCTTTGGCAATGGCATACAGTTCTTCGTAGTTGATCGTATCGGCGAGGCGGTCGTGAACGGCAGCGCTGCGCAGATCGGTGCGCACCTGTATATCTAAGCCATAGCGATTACCGATTTTTCGTTCTTCGGGGTAATAGCCGTGGTAAGCAAAAAAAACAAGCCCTTTGAGGGCTATGGTATCAACATCAGGCATATAACAATACGATTTATTTTATAGGGTATCAAAAAAAGACCGGCCTGTATCGTCGGCTGTAGCAATTGGCTGTTGCTCTTGGGCGGTGACATAGTTGTTGGTCTGTGGCTGTATAGGCGGCATCTGAGGGGTTTGCGCAAGCTCGTTGATTTCCTTCAGATCTTGTTTTACTTTTGCGTTTTGCTGCCGCATCAATTCGTTGGCTTTGCGAATTTCTTCCTCGTAGATAACAGTGCGTTTGTTTGCCTCCATGCGGTCAATCTTTTCCTGCGTATCGGCGAGCAACTGCCGCATATCGCGTAGCAGCAAATCGCGCTGCTGCTCCAACATACGGCAGGCATAATCCAACTTGCGCAATTCTTCGCGCATATCCGAAAGTGTTTGATAGGCGCGTTGATTAGTTTCCTTAATCATTGCCCTTGCTTTGATGCGGGCATCTTCCAGAATCTGATTGGCTTTGATGCGCGTTTCGTACATGAGCAATTCAGCTTCTTTTTTTGAGTTTTCCCGCAGCGCATTGTTGCTGTCCTCTAATTTGTTGAGGTGCTTGACAAAAGAAGACTCCAGATCGCGAAGCCTGTTTAATTCTGAAAGGGCATTGCTGAGCCTCGTCTCAAGGTCGTTGTTGCGCACCACATAATCCTCCCAAATCTGTGAAAGGATATTGAGAAATGAGTGTACCTCCTCCTTGCTGTAACCGCCAAAGGCTACTCTTTCAAAAGATTTTTTACGAATATCTAACGGCGTAACTTTCATAACGAGGGGTCGCTCGGCACTAGCAACAGTAAAAAATGGATGTTATCTAATCCAACGCAATATGTGGAATGCAAATTATAGAAAAAGCCGTAAAATTCAACGATAAGTTCAATTTTACACATTTTACGGCATCTCTGTCTCTGAAAACTCCCAGATAGAAAGGCTACGATCGTCGGAAGCTGCTACAAATTGCCGATCGTTTAGCCAGAGCAGTTTGTTCACAGAGGTTCCGTGCCCGGCATGACGCGCCCGATCAATTACCTTGCGCAGCGTGAACGTAGCTGCTTCCCATAGTTTGATGGATTTGTCTTTACTACAGGTAATGAACCATTTACCGTTGGGGCTGTAGGCAATGTGATTGATGGTGTACATATGCGCTACGATGCTTTGCCTGAGCGCATAGCCCGATGCTACGTCCCAGATGCGCAGATGTGCGTCGCGGCTGCCGCTGAGCAAGTAGCTGCCGCAAGGCGAATACGTCAGCGAAAAAACCGAGTTGGTATGTCCTGCGAGCCGCGCAAGGGGCTGCATGGTTTGGTAGTTGAGCACGTAAATATGATGGTCGCTCGTGCCAATTGCTAAGTGCGACAGCGAGGATTGCAAAGCCAAACAGCGAAGGCTATTGCCGGAAATTGGCCACCTGCCAATCGTTTGCAAGTTATCGGCCGTAAGCACAACGAGTTCGCCGCTGCCTGTGGCTACATAAATACGCTCGTTAGCATATGTAATATCGAAAATAGGTGCAGCGGTGATAGCGGCTGAGGCTTGGATCTGCCGCGTGTCAGTTTGAATGAGATAAACGCCTTGGTTATTCTGTCCAACAACAAGCATCTTTGCCGTCGGGATCGAGCAGAGGGCGTAAACAGTTCCGGCAACCCGCGCAAGCAAGTAGCCCTGCTCCGGCCGGCTCTGACTCCAATGCACAACCAGCCCGTCGTTGCCTGCCGCATAGAAGCAACCCGCTTCCTCAGCAGGGGCCAGCGCATACAGGCTATCGGCATGTCCTGTCAGTGTTGCAAGTTTTTTTACATCTATTTTCGCCATATCCTTTGCTG
Organism: Rhodoflexus sp.; assembly: GCF_053489755.1. Taxonomy (NCBI): domain Bacteria; kingdom Pseudomonadati; phylum Bacteroidota; class Cytophagia; order Cytophagales; family Thermoflexibacteraceae; genus Rhodoflexus; species Rhodoflexus sp. Next base: position 25,979 of record NZ_JBRCHD010000011.1, on the reverse strand, counting down.
TTAGCGCATTAGTCTTATTTTTGTACAAGTCGCTTGCGATCTATGAGTAGGACTTTTTCATTCATTTTTTTGCTGATCGGCTTTGTAACCCTACAAAAGGTGTCAGGGCAAGACCGCTATATGTGGGAAAAAGCACTCGACATCGTAGCAGGTTATGGAAAGTTTATTGCCTCAGGTGGCAACTATGACACAATAGCCGCTGCCGAAATGAATAAACTCATTTATAGCGCCCTTTCCAAGTATTATCCTGCCGATTTAGGGAAAGAAAACTTTGCCCGTAACCATTTGCTGGCTATCAAATCTTACCAAGATAACGAATTGACAGAGGCTATTCGCTACGCACATATGGCCCTCCGATGGGCTACAAAAATACAAGATAAGTATTGCAAAGCAGCCGCACAGCGCATCTTATCCGACTATTATCATATCAACGAGCGATACGATTCTGCGCTGCACTACAAAATGCAGGCGCTCGCCATTTATCAACAGCTAAAAAATGATCCTCTGGCTAATCTGATGAGTTATCAGATTGGTAACTTATACTTCGATGTAGAAGACTACGATCAGGCAGAGGTGTTCATAAAAGAGTTTCTTGCCAAAGACAAACGCACAGAACCTAATCATACACTACGCGCATACAATCGGCTGGGGCGTATCTACAGTTTCAGAGGAAAATACAGCACAGCGGTAGGCTACTTTGAACAAGCCGCACTCCTTGCTAAACAGTACGACCGGCAGCAATGGTACACTACCTCCAAGGGAAATATAGGTAAAGCATTCTTTAAGCAGGGTAGGTACTTTGAGGCCATTCCACTGTTAGAGATGAGCTATCTTTCGGCAATAGAACAAAGGGACACCAGCCGCGCGGTGGTAGAGGCTGCCACAATCGCTGAAATATATTTCAAACTTGGCAATACGCAACAAATGGCAGCGTTTATGCAGCAGGTCAATCTACTCGCGCCGGCCAATAGTCTGACCAAAGAGGCGAAGATTAGCTATGCACGGGCAAATTACTTACAAGCTAAGGCCGGCGGGCAGTGGCAACGGGCGCTGAAGCTGCACGAGGACTACAAACACCTAAGCGACTCGCTGAACAGATTTGATATACAAAAAAAATTAGAGCAAATACGCGAAGTCAATGCTGCTGCCGTACAAGAAGTAGCGGCACAACTCGTGGCGAAAAAAGCAGAAGCCGCAGAAAATGAGCGCAACATCTTGCAGATCAGCAGGGCAATTTTTGCAGCCGTTGTTGTACCGCTCCTGTTTTTTCTGGTGCGCCTCAACCGCAAGCGCCAAAAGATGAACCAGATTCTGGAGCGCCGCAAAGAGGAAATCAAACAAAAAAATATCCTGCTGGAAGAGCAAAATCAGAAAGTGGCGCAGCAGGCTGCTATCCTCGAACAAACAGTAAAGGAGCGCACGCGCGACCTTGAGTCCACTATCAAAGTTCTGAACAGTCAGCACAAAGATTTGCAGCAATTCTCATACACTATTTCGCATAATATCCGCTCGCCGGTTGCTCAGATCATGGGGTTGGTCAATGTGATGAACCTGAACAGCCCTAACGATCCGCTCAACACTGAAATACTGGAAAATCTGTACAAAGCTGCCTCTAATCTGGATCAGGTAATCAGAGATCTGAACCTGATTATCTCGACCAAGCATGGCTTGGAAACACTGCGCGAAAAAACAGATCTGGAAAGCCTGATGCGGCAAGTGCTGGCAGGTCTGGAATCTAACATAGCCCATGCAAATGCAAGCATACAATACGATTTCACCTTACAGCCCGTACTTCACACTGTCAGAGGCTACATCCATAGCATCCTACACAATTTGATTTCTAATGCAATCAAGTACAGATCAGATAAAAGAGCGCCCCACATTGCTGTATCAGCCGATCTATTAGGCGATTTTTGCAGTATCTCGGTGGCCGATAACGGCTTGGGTATAGATCTTGAAAATACGGACAGTTACAAAATATTTGGGCTGTACCAGCGGATGCATACTCACACCGAAGGCAAAGGAATGGGACTGTACTTAGTCAAAACGCAGGTAGAGTCGCTCGGTGGAACAATTACAGTAGAAAGCAAACTGGGCATCGGAACAGTATTCAAGGTGTTGTTGCCGCTGCGCTAAGTCCTGATGTCTACCAATAGCAAATCCGTGTAACTTTGTCCGATGCAAACTGCTGTTCAATTTCCTTTACTTACCAATATTCAGTTTCCTGCCGATTTGCGACAGTTGCCTGTCAATCGCTTACCGCAGGTATGCGACGAGTTGCGGCTGTTTATCATAGATCAGGTATCCCGTGCAGGCGGACACCTTGGGGCGAGTCTTGGCACAGTGGAACTGACGGTTGCACTGCACTACGTTCTGCAAACCCCCGACGACGTACTGATATGGGATGTTGGGCATCAAGCCTATGGGCACAAAATCCTCACGGGTAGGCGTGAAAAATTTTCCAACAACCGCAAGTGGGGAGGAATTGCGGGTTTTCCTACTCGTTCGGAAAGCATTTTTGATGCCTTCGGAACAGGGCATTCCTCTACTTCTATTTCTGCTGCGTTGGGAATGGCAAATGCTTCGTGGCTGCAAGGCAATCGCCGGCGGGTGCATGCAGCAGTCATCGGCGACGGCGGACTGACGGCGGGAATGGCCTTCGAGGCACTCAACCATGCTGCTGCCACACACCAACGATACCTCAATCTGCTCATTATTGTTAATGACAACGGCATCTCTATTGATCCGAATACCGGAGCGCTGCACGAGCAAATGCAACAGTGGCACAAAGGAAATGTGCCAGCCGATAACTTTTTCCGATCGCTTGCCGTGCCCTATCATGGAATTGCAGATGGCCACGACGTAATCGCACTTGTCGAGCAACTGACTGCGCTGCGCAACCAACCGGGGCTGCGCCTGCTCCACTGCCGAACGGTGAAAGGCAGAGGATTGGAACAGGCAGAACAAAACCAGACACTCTGGCATTCGCCCGGTAAGTTCGACAAACTCACAGGCGCAGTTTTGAGCGCCAAAGTGCGTCCGCAACCTGCCAAATACCAGGACGTATTCGGCGAAAGCCTCACAGAACTGGCAGCGCAAAACCCTGCAATTGTTGGAATTACACCTGCTATGCTCTCAGGCTCATCTATGCAGCGCTTGCAGGATGCTTTTCCCGAGCGCACATTCGACGTAGGCATTGCCGAACAACATGCAGTTACTTTCGCTGCGGGAATGGCTGCACAGGGAATGCTGCCCTTTTGCAATCTATACGCAACTTTTGCCCAACGCGCCTACGATCAGATCATCCACGACGTATGCCTGCAAAACCTGAAGGTTATTTTGTGCATTGATCGGGCAGGGCTGGTAGGCGCTGACGGCGCAACGCATCAGGGCGCGTTCGACATAGCCTCGCTGCGTTGCATACCTAACCTGCTGATAGCTGCACCGATGGACGAGGTAGAACTGCGAAATTTACTTTATACAGCACAAACCTCTGATATTCAGCAGCCTTTTGCAATCCGCTATCCGCGCGGGCAGGGAGTTTTGCGCGAGTGGCGGCAACCTTTCCGACAAATTCCTGTCGGTAAGGGCAGGGAATTGTCCAGCGGAGAGCATATTGCAGTGCTGAGCATTGGTCATACAGGGAATTTTGTGCAGGAAGCCATAAAAGCGCTCGCACAAGAGCGTATCTGCATTAGCCACTATGATATGCGCTTTGTTAAGCCCTTAGATGCAGATCTGTTGTGCAAAGCAGCCAAACACAGGGCAGTGCTTACGGTAGAAGATGGTTCGCTGGCCGGTGGCTTTGGCGCAGCGGTGCTGGAATGGTTTAGCGAGCATCAGATTTCGGTGCCTGTAACGCGCTTAGGCATACCCGACGAATTTATTGCACACGGCGAGCCTGAACAACAGTACGATTATTGCAAGATTGATGCAGTACATATTGCAGATAGCCTGCGTAAACTTTGGCACGCACACAGCGCTCCCCTGCGAGAATGACCACATGTTAAGAAATTTTTATTTTAAAAAAGTGTTTTATGAAAACTTACAAACCGTTTCTTTGCCTGCTGTTGGCAGGACTTTCTTTACAGGCTGTAGCACAAAGCGAAAGCGATACCCCCCCAAAAAATCTGATTAAGGTAAACTTGCTCAGTCCTGTGGTGCGCACCGGTTCGTTTTTCTACGAGCGTGTGCTCAACGACAAGAGTAGTTTGCAGTTGGGTTTCTACTATACCGGCTCATCTGTTTTTGGTACACAGTTTCGCGGTATTGGCATCACGCCTGAATATCGTTTTTACTTATCTGAAAGCAAGGTAACTCCTGCCGGATTTTATGTTGCGCCTTTTGCTCGCTACCAAAACCTGCGATTGACCGACAAAGATGTGTCAGATCTATCGGCAAGGTATAGCTCGATTGGCGGCGGCGTAAGTGTAGGCAACCAATGGCTATTCAAAAATCAAGTGAGCTTAGATGTATTTGGCGGGCCTTCGTTCAATGCAACCTCATTCCGCGGCAACAACGGCGCTACTGAAGACGATTTCTTCCTGACCAACCTCGGCTACTTTTCCTTCCGTTTTGGCATCACGCTTGGCTTTGCCTTTGGCAGGTAATACCCAAATAAGTTTTAGTGTACTTTGCGGTTGAACTTTTCTAACTGTAAAGTACACTATGATTTTTTGCAAAGGATACGGCCTGCCTATTTGTGTAGAACTCCTTACAGCGAAGCCGCAGCCACGTCTTTGTTGATTTTTTTAACAAGCCCTTGCAATACTTTGCCGGGGCCGCATTCTACAAACTCGGCAGCACCATCCGCAATCATATTTTGCACGCTCTGTGTCCAGCGTACAGGGGCTGTCAGTTGCGCCATTAGATTAGCTTTGATCTGTATCGGATCGGTATAGGGTTTTGCATCTACGTTTTGGTAAATAGGGCACACCGGACTGACGATATGCGTGCGCTCAATCGCGGCAGCCAGCTCCGTCCGGGCAGGCTCCATCAGCGGGGAGTGGAAAGCACCACCCACCTGCAAAGGTAATACGCGCTTGGCTCCAGCAGCCTTGAGCGCTTGACCAGCCAACTCTACGCCTTTGAATGAGCCGGAAATTACCAACTGACCGGGGCAGTTGTAATTAGCAGCCACCACCACTTCGTCGGTAATTTGCGCACAGATCTCTTCTACCTTTTCATCGTCCAGACCCAGTACTGCAGCCATTGTAGATGGATTAATCTCACAGGCGCGTTGCATAGCTTGTGCCCGCTGCGAAACCAGCATCAGACCGTCCTCGAAACTCATTGCACCTGCGGCAACCAATGCTGAAAACTCGCCCAGAGAGTGTCCTGCCGTCATATCAGGTTTGAAATCGGCGACAGTTTTGGCTACAGCTACCGAATGCAGGAAAATCGCAGGCTGGGTTACTTTGGTCTGCTTCAGGTCGTCTTCCGTACCGTTGAACATGATGTCGGACAGGCGGAAACCCAGCAGCGTATTGGCTTGTTCAAACAGTTGGCGGATTTGCTCATGCTGTTCGTAGAGTTCTTTGCCCATGCCGGGAAACTGCGCACCCTGTCCGGGGAAGATATATGCTTTCATGGTGTGGAATTAAAATGGGTCTGCAAAATTCACCGAATCGCACAGAAAATCAAATACATGGTGTAATTCGGTCAGGTTTAGGCTTGCTGCGGCTCGGGTAGTACAAGCTCCATCCGGAAAAGTGCCGCCAGATGGCGACGCACCTTTTCGGCAACTTCTTGCATGGGGACAGCGTACCCCAGTTCTGCCTCCAACGAAGTTACAGCTTTGTCGCTGATCCCGCAGGGGACAATGTAGCCAAAGTAGTTCAGGTCTGTATTAACATTGAGCGCGAAGCCGTGCATAGTTACCCAACGGCTCGTTTTTACGCCAATGGCGCATATTTTTCGCGGATTGATCTGCGCTTCGTGGTCTAACCAAACACCTGTGAGTTTGTCAATTCTGCCTGCCTTGATACCATACTCCGCTAGGGTAAGGATAACAGCCTCTTCAATTAGACGCAGGTATTGGTGAATATCTGTAAAAAAATTTTCCAGATCTAGAATTGGATAGCCAACAAGCTGTCCAGGTCCGTGGTAGGTAATATCTCCACCGCGATTGATGCGGAAAAAAGTAGCTCCTACGGCTGCAAGTTGCTCCTCATCGAGCAGCAGATGCGACTCTTTCCCGCTCTTGCCCAGCGTATAAACATGCGGGTGTTCACAGAAAAGCAGGTAGTTATCCGTCGGGATGTGCCTATTTTCGGCACGAGCAGTAATTTTTTTTGCTACGATTGCCTGAAAAAGCTCATCCTGATAGTCCCATGCCGCTTGATAGGGGATCTGACCCAGCCAGCGGTATTGGACTTGTTTATTAGGGTTGGGGTAGGTCATTGCTTACTCCTGCGGATACTTATTTTTCAAGTACTCATAAATGGCAATCTGCGAACGCAGGGGCTTGCCTTTACGCCTAACATACTTATTACTGAATCGGGCATCTACGATACGGCTTTTCTGGTTATCGCTTAGTTGTAGGTTCAGGATGTCGAGCAGTTCCTGTTTCAGTGCTTCGTTTTTGATCGGGAAAGCCACTTCTACGCGGTCGCTCAGGTTGCGGGTCATAAAGTCTGCCGACGAGCAGTAGAGCAATCGCTTACCACCGCTATGGAAGTAGTAGCAGCGGGCGTGTTCCAGAAAACGATCAACGATGCTGTAAACCTTAATATTTTCGCTTTGTCCCTTCACGCCCGGCTTGAGACAGCAAATCCCGCGAATGATCATATCAATCTGTACGCCTGCATTACTTGCTTCGTAGAGTTTTTCGATGATTTCACGGTCTTGTATGCTGTTCATTTTCAGTAGGATATAACCTTTTTCGCCTGCTTTGACAGCATCAATTTCTGCCTGAATCAACTTATACAATTGCTTGCGCATGGTATAGGGCGCAATGAGCAGTTCTTTAGAGTCAATGCGCTCGGTTTTGCGGCGCAAGAAATCGTAGTGGGTCAGTAGTTCGTCGGTCAGTTGCGGGTCTGCAGTGAACAACCCAATATCGCCATAGATCCTTGCTGTTTTCTCGTTGAAATTACCTGTGCCAAAATAGGCATAACGCTTTTGCACGCCGCCTTGCCGATAGGTTACTACGCATGTTTTGGAGTGAACCTTTAGTCCGGGTATGCTGTAGAGTACTTTTGCACCCGCACGCACCAGTTCGTTGCTCCACTTGATATTATTTTCCTCGTCGAAACGAGCCTTTACTTCGATGAATACGGTTACTTCTTTACCCGATTTAGCGGCGTGGATCAATGCGCTTACTACCTTTGAGTTACCGACAGCTACGCGGTAGAGCGAAATGCGAATTTTACTTACATACTGATTTTCAGCAGCTTCCCACAGAAAACGGCTCAGGTAGTCGTAAGTCTGGTACGGGAAGTGGATCAGCCAGTCGCGTTTTTCGATCGCCTCGAAAATGCTTGCTGCCTCGTCTAATTCTTTGATCCGCAGGGGAGGCATCGGTTCGTTTTCCAGTTTGGGAGAAAACGGGTTGGGGAAGTTCATCAAATCCCTGAAGTTGTGGTAGCGCCCGCCTGAAACCAAATCGGCGTCGGTCAGCCCTAAGGCTCGCTTGAGCGTACGCACAAAGTCGTCTGGCATTCTGCTGTCATACAAAAAGCGCGAAGGAACGCCCAAATTCCGCTTGGCAAGGCTTTTTTTGATCTTATCTACCAGATTGCCCGTATGTTCGTCGTAGATGTACAACTCTGCGTCCCGCGTCATTTTGATCGAGTAAACCTCTTCGGGATTGACTTTGGGAAACATCTGATGAATAAACAGGCGAATGACATCGTCTAAGCTAATGATGTAGTAACGATCGCCAATTTCGGGCATTAACAGGAAGCGCGGCAGTGTACTTGTCGGTATTTCAATCAGCGCATAGACATAATCCCCTTCATTGTCGGGAAAACGGACTGCGTGGTAAATGGTATCGCTTTGCAGAAAAACCACACCTACATTCTCGTGGATGTAGGTAGGGTTCATCAGCGGCATTACGTAGGTATAGAAATATTCTTTGAGAAAATCGTGTTGATCTTGTGTAACATCTTCGTTGCCAATGAAATAAATATTGTGTTGTTTGAGTTCTTCGGTCAGGTCGCGGAAGAGTTGCAGGTACTCGGTGCGCTGTTTTTGCACAATTCGCTTGACTTGCTGCAAAATTTTGGCAGGATCAAAGTAGAGTCGCTTTTGTGTTTTTTTCTTCAAAGTAGCCAGCCCGCGCAAGTAAGCAACGCGTACTTTAAAAAATTCGTCCATATTAGACGAGTAAATCGCCAAAAATTTGATGCGTTCATACAAAGGAACGTTCGGATCTTTCGCTTCCTGCAATACCCTGTAGTTAAATGCCAGCCAGCTCACATCGCGGTCGTTGAAATCGTAGGCAGGCATTTGCGTTGCATCTTCCTCCTGCAAAAGAGGAAGCACTCCCGCAGGTAAAGGCTCAGGAAGATTCTGTTCGGGGCTTATCATATTTACAAAATCGGTTTAATCAAACACCATCAGGTATGGGCAGCGCCATAAGTATTCAGTCAAATTAAAAAGTAATACACCCTTCGGGATGCGCATTAATTACTTGCTGACTATCAATTACTTACACATCCTAAAGGATAGATTACATTTTGCTGCACCACTTATCTCACACACACCAACACGTAATCAATCATTTGCTAAAATTGCGGGCGACCCAGCGAAAAGAGTGTTTCGCCTATCAGATCGGCTACACTTACCAAATATACGAACTCACCTGCGAATTGCAAAGCGTTGGGGTGCGTATCAGTTACGACGATACGTTCAATCAGTCCTGATTGTTGCAACTTACTAACAGCATTGTTGTTGAAAAGCCCGTGCGTAGCAATTACAAAAATTTTATTTGCACCTGCTTCCTTGTAGGCGCGGGCAGCTTGTATTAGTGAGCCACCTGTGCGGATCATATCGTCATAAATCACAACATCTTTATTTTTTACATCGGCATTAATGCCTGTAATATGGGTTTGCGAGCCACTGCTGCGTTTTTTATAGACAAAAGCTGCTGAAACGCACATGTCGTTGGCAAGAGATTCTACCCATTTGGCGCGCCCCGCATCGGTAGATGCCAGAATGAAATCCTCGCCTGCCAGTTCGCGAGCTGCCTTGATAATCAAGGGTTTTGCATAAATGTGCATCGTACGGATGCCGCCCTCAAAATAGTGGCTAATGCCCTCTGCGTGCAGATCAATGCAGATCACGCGGTTGCCAAAGTAAGCCTGAGGAACTGATGAGAGCAGACGGGCGCGGGTTTTGGCTGTTACGATTTCTCCGACTTTGGTGCTGCGCTCCATTGTAGCATAGCCGTAAAACGGAATAACAATGTTCAATTTGCGCACGCCGTATTCTACCAGCCCGCAGGCAAGGTCGTAGAGTTCTAACGTTTCGGTGTCGGAAATAGTGCCGCCGATGAGCACTGCCTCTTTATATTCTACGTAGGATAAGATGCGGTAGTAATGCTCCCCGTCGGGGAAGGTATTGGTTTCCAGTTCGCCCTCCTCGTACTGTCCGGTTGCCAGCAGGTTGCGGCAGATGTGATTGTAACTGCGGGTGGCAAACAAAATCATGCGGTCGTGTGTCAGTTGCATCGTTATCAGTCCGTTTTGTACAAAAGTAAGGCAACGATAGAACAATCGAGTCGAACTCTGCCCTACCGAAATAATTGTTTCAGGCTGACTTTGAGTACCTCGCCCATGCTTCGGCATTTGAGAAACTCCGGCTGTTTATAATGGCGAGCAAGTTCTTCTTTGAGTTGGTCGGTATGCGCCTGCGGGGCCAGTTCGTCTTGCAGCATCACTTCCATAATATCCTTGAGCACATAACGCGAGGTGCGAAGCCGATTGGCCATCAGCGAGCGTTCTTCGAGTTGGTATTGGCGCACACTTTCGGGAGTCAGCACCTCGTAGCCCAACTCGATGATCGGGTTGTTTTGTTTGAAATACTGCGGCATGTAGATAGACTTGCGTCCTTCATAGCATTGCTGGTCAAAATCAATCGCACGGAGGCGGTAGTGCATTTCCTCGAAGTCCGGCGTAGTGTCAATGACAAAGTTGCTGGAGTGCATATCGCCGAGCAGCCGCACAAAACAGCGCTCGTTGAATTTGACAAACTCTTTGGCTAAGCGAATCTTGTTTACATCTGTCAAATGATTACGGATGAACTGATCGGCGGGAATGCCCAGAATATGCTCCTCGATCAAGGTATCCTTATGCAGCAAGTAGCGCACGCGATTGGGCGAGAGAATATCTTCCAGTTCTAAGCCGTAAATCCGCGAAGCATCGGCCACTTTCACGTAGAAATAGTCAAAATTATCGTTCACCTTGTTGACGATGCGCACCCGAAAGGGCTTCGTATTGCCATAGGTACAAAGGTCTATGCGGTCTATGTAGAGATGATTGATCACCGAGAGGTTGCCCGCTATTTTGAGGTGTGCGTAGATTTGTCGCAGGCTGGTAAAAATATATTCCTGATCGCTTTCCGAGTAATAGACACTTTCCCAGAGGGTGTCGTTTCCCTGACGGTCGTAGAGAGCCGTTGCGCCTACGAAACGACACAGATCGTGGTATTGCAAAGGGATAGCAGTTTCTTTGCCGTACTTGTGAAGAAAGCGGTGGAGTTTATCGCCTACTTTGTAGGGTACTTTTTTTTGCTTGATAATCGCCATTGCAGGAAGACTTTGTGAGCATAAACCCAATTTAACCAATCTGCAAAACATATGAGTCACCCTAAATTTTGGCATGCTGATAGCGGCAGATTATGCAGGTTTGCACGGATTTTTTTAATTGAAAAAACGGTGTTTATCTGTGTGATTCGCCTGAATACGTGTTCTGTACCGATTTTCGGGATGACTCATTGTCGATGGCGGGGGCTATTTAAAAAGCCTCTGCAAGTTGCTAAGCCCAACTGTCAATTATCCGGCAGATATTGGCAAAAATCTCTTCGATTTCTCCAATGCCATTAACAGACGTGAACTTACCTTGCGCAGCATAAAAGTCTGCTACAGGGCGGGTTTTGGTATTATATTCCTGTACGCGCTTTTGCACGAGTTCTTCGTTCTGGTCGTCGGGGCGGCCCGAAGTTTGTCCGCGCAGCAGCAGGCGTTTTACCAGCTCCGCCTCACTTACCTCCAGCGCGATCATGCCTGAAATAGCCAAATTGCTTTCGGCAAGCATTTTATCTAAGGCTTCTGCCTGGGCTACTGTACGCGGAAAGCCGTCGAAAATAAATCCTTTAGCATTGCGGTTATCGTTGATCTTGTTGCGGATCATCCCGATCACAACCTCATCGGGAACGAGGATTCCCTGATCCATCAGTTGTTTGGCAGAAAGTCCCAGATCGGTTTGTGCCGCAATTTCGGCACGCAGCAAATCGCCCGTAGAAAGGTGAATCAGGCCGTATTTGTCTATCAGTTTTTGGCTTTGAGTGCCTTTGCCAGCCCCCGGAGGACCAAACAGGACAAGATTTATCATGCAGCAGAGATTTATGTAGGTTCGTCAGATATTGATTTACAATTTGTTCACACAAACGCAAAGGAAACGAGCATTCACTAAAAAATCAAAAATCCGGTTTGAGATATTGATAGTCATCCAATGCTTTTGCCTGTTTGTAGTAGCGTCGGGCTACCGGCAGGTTGTTTTGCTGCTTAAAATGGCGATACAATCCTGCAAATGTGTATAGCTTATAGGGATTGGCATAGTTGATTTTTTCGGCGATCAGGAGGTTTTCTGCTGCCTGATAATGTTTGAGGGCTGCTCTAAGATCTTTGCGATGTAACTCGGCAATCATGCCGCTGAATACATGGGCAGCCGCTACGAAAAGCGGGCGCTCGGCTTTTTGCAATAGCGGCAGCATCTTTGCCGCTTCGTCGTAGTGATTGGTGAGTATGGCAGTTTCTATGAAGGAGGCAACGTAGTGCAGGTTATTGGGAAAGCGCTCGGCCAACTGACGGCTGTAAAACAGTGCCTTGTGGTGATTATTTTCGTAGCGCAGGTAGATGTGCGACAGGTAACCCGCTGCTTCATTGGCTGTAAAAATTGCCTTTTGTGTGCAGGTTTCCAGTTGAGCAAGTCCTTCCTTCTTGCTCCCTGAGCGAAAAAAGACAACAAAAGGACGGTAAACGGCATAGCGTTCGGGGAAGTACTCGCGGTAATAGCTGTACAGCCCAGTCATCAAGTTTAACTCTACGTTTTGCAGGCGCAGTTCGAATGCGTGCTTGATCAGTCCGTAGAGGCGTTTGGCTTCACCAACAGCTTGCATGGCTTCGCCCCGATCGTTGTAGTGCTGCATGAGCAAACCGCGCGCCGTCAGCATGAAGAAAACCCCTTCCACATCTTCGGGATTGTTATCCAGCATTTTCTGCGCGGCTGTAATTGTTTTTTCTAACCACAGGACGTGCTGCTTGAAGGCTGTTCCCTCAAAGTCGGCAAAGGGCATATGTTGCCAAAACAGCGTCAGCGCATTGAGCAGCGGCGTAACGGGGTGTTCGGGGTGACGCGCCTGCGCTTGGGCAAAGTATTGGCGTGCGCGTGTGAAATCGCAGCCATACATTAGGGGAAGCCCTTTTTCTATTAGCTCTAGTGCGATTTTATCGGAAAGCAGCGGCGGAATCGCGGTTTGGGGTTGTGCGCGTAGCCCTAACACCGCTCCTGTGAAGAACAGCAGCCACAAAAAACCATAAATTTTTTTTCTCATCATCTAACCTCCGCACTATGCCAACAAAGCATCTATATCCTTAGCGGTCAGTTGTTTAACAAAACTTTCTTCAGTAAAGATCAGTCCTTCTGCCAGTTTGCGCTTTTTTTGTTGCAAGAGCAAAATTTTCTCTTCTACCGAATTTTGTGTGATAAACTTGTAAACTATCACCTTGTTTTCCTGCCCGATGCGGTGTGCGCGGTCAATCGCCTGCGCCTCTACAGCAGGATTCCACCAAGGGTCTAATAAGAAAACGTAATCGGCAGCAGTGAGGTTTAGCCCAGTGCCGCCTGCCTTGATAGACAATAGAAACACAGGGACATCGGGACGCTGCATAAATTTCTCTACCTGTGCCTGTCGGTCGCGGGTGCTGCCGTCCAGATAGGCATATTGGTATTTTTCGGCTTCGATCCTGCTGCGCAAAAGCGCCAGATGCTTAACAAACTGGCTGAAGATCAGAACTTTGTGCCCTTCTGAAACAAGGCTCTCCAATCGGTACATCACGTCGCGCATCTTACCTGAATCGCCTTTGTAGTCCTCTTGTACCATCTGTGGGTGGCAGGCTAATTGCCGCAGTTGTGTCAAACCCTGCAATATGAGTATCTGCGATTTGGCAATTCCGTTTTTTTCTATGTGTTCCAGAATTTCGTTGCGGTACTTGGACTTGACTTTTTCGTATTGTTCCTGCTGATCATCAGTCATTTCGCTGTAGTGTACCTGCTCCATTTTTTCGGGCAGATCTTTGGCTACCTGACTTTTGTGTCGCCTAAGAATGAATGGTTTCACGAGTGCTTGCAATTTGTGTAACTTAGCTGTGTCGTTCTTTTTTTCTATCGGGACTACAAAATGCTGTTGGAAATAGCTCTGTGAACCCAGTAGTCCGGGGTTCGTAAAAGCCATTTGCGACCAAAGGTCTAAGGCGCTGTTTTCGACGGGCGTTCCCGTGAGCGTAAGCCGATGCTTGCAGTTCAAGCGACGAACAGCCTTTGCAATAGCCGCATCAGGATTTTTGATTGCTTGCGCCTCGTCGAGGATGACGTAGTTGAAATAGTATTTTTCCAATAGGTTATCAATGTCCTGCCGAATGATACCGTAGGAGGTGATAATCAGGTCGTACTTATTGAAAATCGCTGTGTTTTTGTAGCGAAAGACGCCTGTATATTTCAAGATCCGCATTTTAGGCGTGAATTTGCGGGCTTCCATTTCCCAGTTGTAGATCAGCGAAGTAGGTAAAATGAGCAGCGAGGCATGAGGCGTTGCGCCTTCGGCGGCAAATCGTTCTTTTTCTGCCTGCAAAAGGGCAAGGGTTTGCACGGTTTTGCCTAAGCCCATATCGTCGGCAAGGCAACCACCAAAATTGTATTCCCGCAGGAAATTGAGCCAATTATAGCCTGCTTGCTGGTAAGGGCGCAGTTGTCCTTTGAAATGTTTGGGCAGCGGGTAGTCTTGGGGTTGCTCGAAATTGCGCAGTTGCTCCAATCGGCGGCTCATGTTGATTGTAGCTATTTCTTGTCGCTCCAGTTCTTGGAGAAGTGTGATGTGGTGTTTTTGCAGAATCGGCTGTTCGGATCTTTCTTCGGAAAACTGCATCAGATCGGTAAAGCGCGTAAACCACGCTTCAGGGATCAGTGCCAGTTCGCCATTGGGCAGTTCGAACTCTCGTGTTCCCGACAGGATGTACTTACGGATCTGGATGAAGGGAATCTCATAGTCGCCGAAACGGATTTTTGCCTGAATATCAAACCAATCGCCGGCTTCTTTGATTTGCAGGTCGAAATGGCTTTCGCCGATGAAATATTTTTTGCTGTCTTGATTGGATTGTATAAGCCGTATGCCCCTTGCAGCAACTTCGGACTGTTGCACCTGTAGCCATTCGAGCGCCTCTGTACCGGATAAGGTAGCCTTACCTGTACCAATTTCCAGACCGTTTTGAACAAGCCACTTGAGTTGAGCGCGTTCTTGTTCAGGTTGACGGATAATCTTATGGAATATGTAATTACCTGCTTTGCATTCTACCGAAACCGTGCAGCTTTGCTCCTGTCCAGGGCGGAACTTAAAACTGCCATAGCGGAAATGCAAATCGAACTGCATCTTAAAGTCGGTGGTTGCAGCCTGACCGCTCCCCTGAAAAAGTTCTGCCTGCACCGGTTCGGGCATTTCGGCGAAGTACAGCGTAGTTTGCAGGGGATGTTCGTAGGTGCGAATGTCTAAACCCTCTGCTGTAACTTGGAAGTTGCCCAAAAACTGGGGCAATACATTTTTAAAGTATTGTTCTTCTGCCTGTCGGGGAATTTTTAACTCGTCTTTTTTGAGAAAAGGGTACAATTTTTTACCATCTAAAGGCTGCTTGAAATGATAGAGGCGTTGTCCGATCAGCAGCCATGCGGGGGTGGTACAAATCACGATACCACTCTGCGCAGGTGTCATTTGCAGGCGCTCGCCTTGGTGGAAGAGTTGGAGAAAAAAACTTGTCCCTTCTTGATGACGGCGATAGTGCGCTTTTACTTCGACCGGCTCGTGTATATAGGTAATTTCCTTGTGTGCAGGGTTGCCATCGGTTGCCATGATAAAGAATCGCTTATTTGCCAGTTTAGACAGGTAAGCAGCACGGTGCTTTTCCATTACCTCGTAGATCGTCTCTTGCAGTTGTCGGTTGCCTTTGTCCTTGTCATAAGTTTTGAGGAAAAAGTCCTGCGTAGTCATTTTTTTAGTGGCAAACCTTCTGGCTATCGAGTCGGGATGCATCTCCTCCGAAAGGCGAATCAGCGCACGGTCAGTTTGATCGGTTTGATCGGTAAACTCGCCGACATTCATAGAAGACAACTTCTGGTAGCGAAGCGATAGCCGCCCTTCCGCATCTGTCTGCACTGCGTAAGGATCTATCAGATAGCCCAGATACTCGTGTCGGAGCAGTGCGTAAACAATACAATAAGGCTGTTTGAGATCAATTTTCATAGGTTTTCAAAAAAGAAAGCAGCGCTTCCAGTAGCGCAGTGGGTTGTTCGGCATGTACCCAGTGTCCTGCGTTGGCAATAGTTACCAAGCGGCTGTTAGGGAAAATGGCAGGTATCTGCGCGGCATCTGCATCGGTAATATAGCCGGAGCGACTGCCTCTGATGAATAACGTCGGTATCGCAATGGGATGCCGATAGCTCAGCGGCTGCCCTACTTCGGCAATTTGTTTAGTGATTACGGGCAGGTTAAACCGCCAGCCGAAGCGGTTGTCTTCGGTGCGGTACAGGTTTTTAAGCAGAAATTGACGTGTGCCTGTATCCATGCCGTATTGGCTCAGGATATTTTCTGCTTCCTGACGGCTTTGGAGCGTTGCAAGCGGTACAGCATTGAGTCCGTCTAAGATACTTTGGTGGTGTACAGGGTAAGCACGTGGGGCTATATCTACTACTACTAGTCGGCTCAGTTTATCGGGGAAATCGGCAGCCAGTTGCATCGCCGCTTTGCCTCCCATCGAATGCCCGATTGCTGTTGCTTGCAAGGGTTGCACAAAATCAATCAGTTGCACCATATCAGTTGCCATGTCGGTATAGCGAAGGCTATCGGCGCGAAAACTCCGCCCGTGGTTGCGCATATCCGCCAGTATGACATGGTAGGCTTCTGCAAGTGTTTTGGCTACGGTCTGCCAGTTGTCTAACAGCCCAAAAAGCCCATGGAAAATAAATAGAGTACCGTTTGCACGATTATGTTCGCCTAATTCCCTAAAATGTAAAACTTGTGTTTCCAATATAGTAGCGCTTAGGTTTTCTGTTGGTCAATAAAAATCGAATCTGAAAGATAGTAGTTTTTTTAAAATGTAGCGCTTTGTTTTTAGAAAATCCGCTAATTAGCTATATTTGCCCCTCATTTGGCATCGGCAAACATTTACACCGACATAAAAAGTATGATTATTATCAACATCAAAGAAAACGAATCTATTGACAAAGCGCTGAAGCGTTTCAAGAAGAAATTTGAGAAAACAGGCGTGATGAAAGAGCTTCGCTCGCGCACGTACTTCGAAAAGCCTTCTGTGCGTAGGCGTGCTACGCGTCTGCGGGCCGCTTATCGCCAGTCTTTGCTTGCAGAAAGTAATCGAGGCTAATTTTGCAGGCAGGATTTCGCATGTATTGCACCCTCCTAAGCTGTAATTAATACTGTTTAGGAGGTTTTTTTATTTCATCTCCTCCAATCAGCTTCTATGGAGTGGGCTTCAGAAATTATCAGGTGGTTGACCGATCCGGAATACATTATCTTGTATGGCGGACTGGCACTGATTTGGGCAATTATTTTTGCCGAGAATGGAGTCTTTTTTGCCCTTTTGTTACCCGGCGAGTCGCTGGTGTTTCTCACAGGTGTTTTCTGTCAGATGGGGCTGTTGCCGCATTCGCTGCCTTTTACGATGCTTGCGATCTACACGGCTGCTTTTGGCGGTCATCAGTTCGGCTACTATTTCGGGATGCGCAGCGGGCGGTGGCTCTTCCGGCACAAAGACAGCTATCTCGTCAAACGCAAGCATTTGGCACTGGCACGCGCCTATTACCGCAAATACGGTGTATGGACGATCCTGATTGGACGATACATTCCTGTTGTGCGCACGTTAGCCCCTATTCTTGCGGGTAGCTTTGCAATGAAGCATCATACTTTCACTTTTTACAACCTGATCAGCACAACTTTTTGGGTAATTCCGTTTCTATTGCTGGGTTACTTTGCCGGGGCTGTCGTGCCTAATCCGCAGCGTTACCTGCCCTTAGTATTTATTGGACTAGCAGTCATTGTTCTTGTCCCGCTGATCAAACCGCTGATTCCCAAAACATGGATTAACTTTTTCCAACAACGGACTGAAGAAACCAAAGACTAACATAATCCTGATAAGGCATGTTGCAACAAACAAAAGAAGAAGTGGTAATTTTAGGTGGTGGGCTAGTGGGTTCGCTTCTGGCATTGCTTTTGGCAAAGCGCGGCTATCAGGTAACTGTTTTTGAAGGACGACCCGATCCGCGCGAAAAAGGCTACGAGCGCGGCAGATCAATTAACCTCGCGCTTAGCGACAGAGGCTGGAAAGCGCTCCAAAGTGCAGGAATAACCGAGTCAGTGAAAGAAATAGCCATCCCCATGTACGGGCGAATGATACACAGTCCCAGTGGCGAACTGACCTATCAGCCCTACGACAACACAGGCAGAGCTATCTACTCTGTTACACGCGGAATACTTAACCTTTCGCTTTGCAACGAAGCAATCAAGCACGGAGCGGTATTCAAATTTGGCTACCGCAGCACCGAAATAGATCTGAAAACCAACCGCATCACGCTGCGCCACACGCAAAGCGGCCAAATAGTTAGTGTGCAGTCTGCCATCTTGCTGGGCGCTGACGGGGCTTTCTCTGCCGTGCGGCAGGCAATGATGCGTACCGATCGCTTCAATTATTCGCAACACTACATAGACTACGGCTACAAAGAACTCACCATTCCGCCTACGGAAACGGGGGGCTTTCGCATCGAAAAAAATGCGCTGCACATCTGGCCGCGCGGCAGCTACATGCTGATTGCGCTGCCCAACGGCGATGGTAGTTTTACTTGTACGCTTTTCTTTCCTTTCGAGGGCGAAACATCATTTGCACAACTTACATCAGATGAAAAAATTACAAACTTTTTTCAACAGAGTTTTGCAGATGCTGTACCCTTGATACCCAATTTGCTGGAAGAATTTGCGCAAAATCCTACCTCTTCACTGATTACAGTGCGTTGCAGCCCATGGACTTACGGAGGCAGGGTTGGACTGGTGGGAGATGCCGCCCACGCAATCGTTCCGTTTTATGGACAGGGTATGAATGCCGGCTTCGAGGACTGCCGAATCCTGACCGAACTGTTAGACAAGCATCATGGCAACTGGGCAGCAACTTTTAAAGACTACGAACACGCCCGTATTGCTAACGCCAACGCGATTGCTGACCTGGCATTGATGAATTTTGTGGAAATGCGCGACTCGGTTGCCGATCCGAAGTTTCTGCTGCGCAAAAAAATTGAGGCGCATTTGCATCAACTTTTCCCCCAAGAGTGGCTACCGCTCTACACAATGGTAACTTTTTCAGATCTGCCATATAGCCAAGCACTGCGCATCGGCAAAATTCAGGACGAAATCATGCAACGGGTTATGCAAACTGAGGCTATCGAAACCTCATGGCAAAGCCTTGATTTTGAAGCAATAAAAAACGAATTAATGCAAAAAATTGAGCAATGTTCTGCTCAATAGACACGTAGGCAGATCAATCCTTGCTCAGCATAAGGGCAGCAAGTAAATTGCGGGGCATCAGAGAATTAGTGTATTATAGATCAACAGTTGCACTGCTCCATGCCTGTAGATGAGGAGCATAGCAAAGTTAAAATTCATGGAGATAATTTGCGTTTGCTAACTTTTGATGATAAGTTTCGCTATCTGCGGATTTTGTTGTATCTTTCCTTATATAGCCCTTTAGCAGCATCTATGCCAAATGCTGACAGGTATTATCATATATTTTCCACGCTGTCTGAACATTGAAAGGTTTGGACAACGCACGCTTTTTTGCTCATATATCATTGTAGCATATGCCAAATTACTCTTAACAACATTTAACGCATACCGTACAACACAATCCCCAATGGGGCGTACATTTAGGTAGCTAATTTCGTATGCACAAGGTCATTTTTAAAGCCACTTACTATGAATCAATTTGTCAAAACCCTTCTGATAGGCACCCTTTCCGGATTTCTGGGCGCTTATTTATTCCAGTGGAGTGGACTGAGCAACAGCAGCGGTGGGGCTGAACCTGCTTCGGTTAATGCTACAGAATCGGTAAGTTTTACCGACTATAGCCCGCAAATTTCCAGCCTGCGTGCCGATCAGATGAGCTTTACAGATGCTGCCAAAGCAAGTACCGAAAGCGTGGTGTACATCAAGACAGCATCGCTCAACCAGCGCAACTACACATTTTTTGACCTGTTTTTCGATGTACAGCCCCGCTATGACCGCGTGATGGGTTCGGGTTCGGGAGTGATTTTTTCCAAAGACGGCTATATAGTAACCAACAATCACGTTATTGAAAAGGCTACGGACATAGAAGTAGTGCACAACAAGCGCACTTACAAAGCTAAAGTTGTTGGGACAGATCCTTCGACAGACCTTGCGCTGCTCAAAATTGAGGCAAAAAACCTGCCCGCCATCCGCATTGCTTCTTCTGAAACCGTCCAAGTGGGCGATTGGGTGCTTGCTGTTGGCAATCCTTTCAACCTTACCTCTACCGTAACAGCAGGTATTGTGAGTGCCAAAGGACGAAGCATTAACATTCTCGAAAATGCACAGTTCCCGATCGAGTCGTTTATTCAGACCGATGCTGCCATCAATCCGGGTAATAGCGGCGGTGCCTTAGTGAATATTCGCGGCGAGCTGGTGGGTATCAACACTGCCATTCTTTCACGCACCGGCTCTTACGCCGGCTATGGCTTCGCCGTGCCTTCGGATATTGTGGTAAAAGTTGTCTCCGATCTGAAAAGTTACGGACAAGTTCAGAAGGCATTTTTGGGCGTAGATGTGATTGATGTTACCGAAGAAGTTTACAAAGATTTGAACTTAGACGAAATTTCGGGTGTTGTAATTACGTATATAGAACCCAAAGGTGCTGCCGAAAAAGCAGGGCTGCAAAGAGGAGATGTAATAGTAAGCATTAACGGCAAGCCAATAGACTCTAAGGTAAGTTTCGACGAACAACTGAGCTATTACAAGCCGGGGGATAAGGTAAATGTACGTTTCAAGCGCGGGGGGAAGGCAAATGACCGTCAGGTAGAGTTGACCAATATAGACGGTTCTACTTCTGTCTTCAAACGCGAAGTCTATAAAGCAGAGCGCATCGGGGCTGAGTTGGAATTGGTACCAAAGGCCGAGCGAACCAGACTCAGCATTGAAAGCGGGGTGCGTATCAGTAAGATTACAGGCGGTTTGATGCGCCAAATGGGTATCGAAGAAGGATTCATCATCACTTCTATCAACGACCGACCGATCCAATCGCCTGAAGAATTAGCCGAAATTCTCGAACGCATCCGGGGCAGAGTCATCATCAAAGGAGTAAGTAAAAACGGTACGAAAGGCTACTACTCGTACATGTTTTAGAAGAAACAATTAGCAGTCTGAGGTAAGTGTTCTTGTCCGGGCGAAGATTGTAAGTTTAGGTTTATTAATAGGTTTGGGTTCTCGCTGTTGCCTTTGGCAGCAGCGAGTCTTTTTTTAGTCTAATTTTGCGCCATTACAATCTCATTCGTCCGTACTATGAAGAAAATAGTTCCTATCTTAGTCGCAGCTACTTTACTGTTTGCGCTGTTTCCCTCTTGCTCGTATTACGATACGGCAGAAGAAAAGGCCGATAAATCCCTGCTGAGCAGTCATCGCTGGGGATACGATACCATCATGATGATGGGCCTAATAGATTCGGTGTTTCGCGCCTATCTTTCAGGACAATTAAAAGACACTACGGGTATGGCAAAACGCATCAAGAGCCTACAGGTTTTTATGTATCACATGGGGCAGTTTGCCATCGAATTCCGCGAGGATGGTACGCTTTGGGTCAAAGGCGCAGGAGCCAAAGAAGGCACTACAGGCAAGTGGAGGTATGATAGCAAAACGATTGAAACCGAACTTATAGGGGCAAATGATATTATCATCAAGGCACAAATGATCGTCCGGTATTTGGACAGCACCAAATTAGTAGCGATCAATAAAGCACTCGAAAAAGATCTGGGGCTGACTACTTTCGTGCTGATTCCGCAAAAATAGCAATGCAGCTACTGGTTGTACTGGTTCATAGTCGCTGCCAGACCTACAGTACAAAACGAAAGCACAACATCCTGCGCCCGTTGCAACGCAAAGGGCATCTCTGCCATTTCTTCTGCGTTGAACTTGCTCAATACATAATCTGCTTGCCTGCCTTTAGGATAATTATTACCAATGCCGAAACGCAGGCGGGCGTAGTTTTGTGTACCCAGTACAGCTTCAATATCCTTCAAACCATTGTGTCCGGCACTACTGCCCGAAGGACGCAGCCGCATTTTGCCAAAGGGTAGCGCCAGATCGTCTACGATAACTAGCAGATTTTCAGGCTGTATCTTATATTGCTGCAACCAATAGTTAACTGCCTTTCCGCTTAGGTTCATGTAGGTGGTCGGCTTGATGAGGTAAATGCTGCGCCCTTTGTATTTCAACTCGCAGGTGTACGCAAGTTTTTCAAAGGAAAAAGTAGCGTTTTGCTGTTGCGCAAGTGCATCTACAACCATAAAACCGATGTTATGGCGCGTTTCGTGGTATTCCGAACCAATATTGCCCAGCCCTGCAATCAGGTATTTCATGGCAAAGCAAAAAAGAAATTAATTCCTGCGGATAGGACGGCCGTCGCTGAGCGGCTCTACGAAGCCAGTCATGGCTAAGATCGTGCTGCCGCCCGGGATGTTAGCAAACACAGTAGTTAGCTTATTTTGCTGACCTTCTCTGCCGTTGCTGTCAAATTCGAGTACTATTTCGCCTTGACCGCCCGGAGGAACAGGCTCTTTGGTATAGTCTGCTGCCGTACAGCCACATTGGGGCTGCACCTGCGAAATCACCAGCGGGACTTGTCCTGTATTGGTGAATTTGTAAGCATGTCGCACTTTTTTGCCAGGGGTAATCGTGCCAAAGTTATACTCTTGCGAGTCGAATGTGATAGCGGCAAATGCTGCGGCGGGCTGCTGTTCGGTAGCTGCCGGAGCAGTAGTTTCAGTTGCCACAGGCTGGCTGATCGTTGCCTCTGCGGATGTATCTGCTGTTTGCTGCCCCTCTGTTTTAGGTGAGCAGGCTACCTGTGCGAGCGTAATTGCTCCTGCAATCAGGCAGATAAGGGCTTTATTTTTCATGGCAATAATGATTAGTCCGATTTTCAAGTTGTCGTTCTTGTACTAACTTTGTAACATCCACAAAATTACCTTGTGTATTGCTGCTTTACAATTTGTTTTTGCTCATTTATCGCATCGGTTTGCATGTAGCTGCTCGGTTTAACACTAAGGCAGCAACTTTCCTGACCGGTCGCAAAGAACAGGCTTCACTCTGGAAGCAATTGTTTGCTGCACATCCGCATCGGATTGTTTGGTTTCACTGTGCTTCTCTTGGCGAGTTTGAGCAAGGCCGACCTGTAATCGAAAACTTCCGGCGAACATATCCACAGTATAAAACTCTGCTTACCTTCTTTTCGCCAAGTGGCTATGAGATCCGCAAAAACTATGAACACACAGATTGGACTTTGTATCTGCCTTTAGATAATCCGCAGACAGCACAGCAACTCATCAGCTTGGTGCGCCCCGAGTTGGTTATCTTCGTCAAATACGAGTTTTGGTATTATTACCTGAGCGAGTTGCACAGGCAAAATATCCCCGTACTGCTGATTTCCGCTATCTTCCGCCCAACGCAGTTGTTTTTTAAGCCCTATGGTAAATTTTACAGGCAAATGCTGTACTTTTTCCGTCAGATACACGTGCAAGATGAGGCATCGCGCCAACTGCTCGCACAGATCGGCATTACTCACGTAGAAGTATCGGGCGATACGCGCATTGATCGGGTAGCGCAAATAGCAGAAGTTGCCGCTCCTGTAAGCATTGCTGCAAAGTTTGCCTATGAAGAAAAAGTGATAGTCATTGGCAGCCTCTGGCCCGATGACTGGGAGGTGATTTGCAACGATGTTAAGCAACTAGCAGTCCATTGCAAATTCATTATTGCACCGCATGAAATAGATGAAAACATACTGAAAAAAATTGAGTCTTCGCTTCATCAACTCAAAACTGTGCGCTATTCAAAAATCGAGCGGCAGGAGATCAGCCATATCTACGGCGCTCGCGTGTTGCTGATAGATAATGTAGGTTTGCTCAATCGGCTCTACGTTTACGGAGAGCTTGCCTACATCGGGGGGGGCTTTAAAAGCGGTTTGCATAACATTCTCGAGCCTGCTGCCTTCGGCATACCGGTGATATTTGGTAACCGCAACTACAAGCGCTTTCGTGAAGCAGTCGAATTGCTAGAGCAGGGTGGCGCATTCACCATTGCGCAGAAAGGTGATTTTTTAACCCTTACTGCTCATCTGCTCAACCAGCCGGAAGCGTGGCAACAAGCTGCTACTGCCTGTGAAACTTACGTCCGTCGGAATGTTGGCGCTACCCAACGGGTTATGAACAGCATAGAATCACTTTTAAACGATCCTGCAAAGCATTGAAATGGCTTGTTCGCATATGGTTGTTTATGTTGCTGATACTCACTGTAGCATTGGGCATCTATGTGGTATTGAAACCCGGCTATTTTCGCTGCTTGAATATCAGCCGCGAAGCTGTAGAATTGATTGCTCCTAATGTGTATGTAAGTCCTGAAATGCCCGATGACATGCGCGACTCCTTGCTGCTATACTTAGAGGAAGCGAGAAAGCGCATCAGTAATTTTTTTGGCGAGCAGCAGGCGCGCCCTATGGTAATTGCAGGACATAACCTACAGGCTATCCGTTACTTTGGCGCAGTCAATGCACGTACAGGACTCACACACCTTGCCATAACGGGTGCTTACATCGTACTTGAGCCGGAAGGTATCAATCCCGACGTATTGGCACATGAACTTTGCCACGCCGAACTAATGGCGCGAATAGGCTGGTGGAGTCGCACGTTTCAGGTACCTGCATGGTTCGATGAGGGGCTTGCCATGCTTTTAGACAACCGCTTTCCGCAGGCAGAAGAAGAATGGGAAATGATCACACATGGCGGCGCATACGCACCGCCGCTCAGCAGTTTGGCTACCAACCGCCTTTTCTTCGAAAACCCCAACCACGTATATCTCAATTACCTTACTGCGCGCCACGAAGTATTGCAGTGGTACGCCAGCCGAGGACAAGATGGGCTGCTCGCCCTTTGCGAGTGTCTGGCTGCAGGCAGATCATTCCGGCAGTGCTATAGGAAGTAGCATCAATTTACAGCAGAGAAGAGTGCGTATTGGCATCTTCGCGGATGGGGCGCTCCTCTTGCCGGCGCAACTCGTAGTTGGCTTGTTCTGCTGCCAGCCGCGCCAGCGATGAGTGCAGGTCAGCAATAATTGCCTCTTTTTCCGACAGTAAGTCGTTTAAACCTTCTTGTACAGCCTTCCACTCGTTTTCTTTGCGCGCCCAATAAATACGCATAATATTCATTTCGTTTTCACTGGCAGCAAGCTGTATGTTGAGCTGTCGGATCTCATCTGTAAGGCGTTGCCTGTCTTGTTCGTGATTGAGCGAACAAAGCGAAAGTTCTTGCTGCAAATCCTCTAATTTTCGATTAGTGATTGATAGTTGATGCGAATACTCCCTGATTTTCCGATTAGCAAAATCTTCTATTTCATCTGCTTCCATCTGAATTTTCTCTAGCTCCAACTTTAAAGCTGCTAATCGCTGTTGCGACAACAAATACGTCACTACAGCGCCAAAACCTGCTGCCAAAAGTATCCACAACAAGAATGGAGAAGGAAAAAACATAGTTTCCATAGTCTTTACTGTTTATGAAAAAATATAAAAAAATATGCGCAGCACGAGAGTGCTACAGTTGATCCGATAGGGAAGTAACAAAGCGGTTGAATGTTGTTAAAATACAAATAAAAAATTAAAAAAACTAATTTTTCGATTGATTTTTCCCGGTACTTGCGGTACTTGGGATTTGGTAGCGATGCAAAAACAACGAACTTTGTTGCCCTTACACAAACAGGCACATGAACGCAAAGATTATCTCGACGCTTAAATACATCCTGACGCTTGCCGTAGCCCTTGGGCTTTTTTGGATACTTTACCGCAACCAAGATTTTGGCGAACTCTGGCGCAATCTATCGCAAGCCCGTTGGGAATGGATTGCGGCATCCATTATCTTATCGCTCGTAGCTCACCTAAGCAGAGGCATTCGCTGGGCAATTATGCTCAAACCATTGGGCTATCATGCAGGCGCTGTACCTGCCTTTGCCGCCGTAATGATTGGCTACTTGGCAAATCTTGTAGTGCCGCGCATGGGTGAAGTCAGCCGCAGCGCCGTGTTGCAACGCATGAGAGGCATACCCTTTCAAATATCCTTCGGCGCTGTAATTGCCGAAAGAGTTTTTGATTTGTTCATGCTTATGTTGTTTACGCTGGCGGCGCTATGGTTAGAGTTTGACCGCCTCAGCGATTTTCT
>NZ_JBRCHD010000010.1:0-56721 GCF_053489755.1 Rhodoflexus sp. | reverse complement strand
TTCTTTCGTGCAGCATTTTGGAAGATACCGCTTCGGAAGCTGTGATTACAGGCGAAAAAGGCAAAATTCACATGGCCAAACCTTGGCACAGTTGGGGAACAGCAACGCTTCAACTTGCTGATAGAGAGGCTGTTGTATTTTCACCTGAAAAAATCGGCAATGGGCTTTGGTTAGAAACGCGCGCCGCAGGAAATGCTTTATTGTCAGGTAAGACAGAAGAACCGCTGATGCCACATCAGGTCAGCCTGCAAATTGCGCGGACATTAGATGCCGTCCGCCGCATCATTGGTCTGACTTATCCACAAGATGTGGCATAAGAATTAATTACCTACTCGATTTGTCGCAGAAATTGCTGTACTGCCTGCACTGTCAGTGCGGGATTTTCTTCCATCGGCATATGCCCCAATCCTTCAAATATAGCGAGCGTACTGTTAGGTAAGTCTCGCTGAAACTTATACGCGCACTCCACAGGTATAAGTAGATCCCGATCGCCCCACATAACCAATGTTGGCATTTGCAGGGTCTTGATGAGTAGTGTATCGGTTGGCTTGTTTCGCGCCCCCATGCGGTCTATAAATGCGCGTCGGTTGCCGGGATGCAAACTCAGTTCATAATAACGGTCAATCAACTCATCAGTAACCAGCGAAGGATCGCCATATACATTGGTAACGCTTCTTTCAATTACCGAGCGCGGCAAGACATAGCGAAATAAATCTTTGATCACAGGCATTGTTGCAAGCCTGAAAGCCACAGGCGATTCGCGGCGGGTTGTACTACTTGCAGGATAACCGCCTGCATCTACAAGCACTAGCCCTGCCACGCGATCGGGATGTTGCAGCGCGTAGTTCCAAGCAATACTGCCACCAAGCGAGTTACCTCCCAACACACAGCGCTGAATATTCAGTTTGTCCAGAAACTCGTTTACAAAAGACACATAAGCCGCAATGGAGTAGTCGCCGCTTGGGTGCGGCCCTGTGAGTCCGTAGGCAGGCAGATCCATACGCACTACGCGGCGCGCAGGTATGAGGGCCGATGTCCAGCCATCCCATGTGTGCAGACTCGCACCTGTGCCATGTAGCAACACAATCGGCAGGCTATCCGAAATTTCGCCTTCGGAGCGATAGTGCACTTCCATTCCCTGTACGTCTATAAAAGCAGAAGGCGCTTGTGAATATTTTTTGCGCAGTTGTTCCTGTGGTAAATCATTTTTCCAAAATACAACCACCAGCGTTACCACGAACGTTAGTAAGCCGCCTATCAAAAAAAGCAGGTATCTGAAGATCTTACTCATCGCCATTATCAAAACATAAAAGATTGTGCACGGAAGAAGCTCGCCATGTGCAAACCAATTTCCATGGGCAGCTCTTCGTGTATAAAATGTCCCGCATCGAGGCTGACGCATTCAAAAGATTGGAAACACTGCTCCGCTCCTTTCAGGTAGTCTGCAATGATGACAATATCGCGGCTGCCGTGGATGTAAAGGCAATCCACAGGGCTGACCACGCGATCCTGCATCAGTTGTTGCCAGCGCGGCAGGTCATATTGGTACATTGCGCGGTAGTAGTTTGAGCTGGTGGCCGCTGTTCCCTGTATCTTAAAAGTGCGTACATACTCCTGTAAAACTTCTTCGGGAAAAGGCTTGCGGCGCGCTAACCGAAGGAAATGTCGCAGCCAGATCTCCTCGTTACCCGTGATCATTGCTTCGGGCAAATCGGGCTGCTGCATAAAGCTCTGGTACCAGTAGAAGGTCATTCCCTTTTCCTTGATAGTCTCGCGTGCAGCCGCATTGCCAATAGAATTATTGATCATGTTAATATTCATCAGGCAGAGTGCCTCCACACGATCGGGGGCTGCAAAAACCATCTCCTGCGCTACTACTCCGCCCCAGTCGTGTCCGGCAAGGTAAAAATTGCCGATATCCATTGTATCTGCTATGCAAAGAATATCCTGTGCAAGATTTTGTTTGGCATAAGGTTCTATGCCGGGCGTGCGTTCGGAATCGCCCATGCCGCGCAGATCGGGGCGCACTACGCGGTAGCTGCTCAGCCATGGCAAAACTGCCTCCCAGGTGTAAGATGTTTCAGGCCAGCCGTGCAGCAATACCAGCACCGGCTTATTTGTCTCGGCGGTATCGCGTACAAAGAAACTGCCTCTGGCAGTGTGTAAAATTTGGTTGTTCATTGTTTGCGCTCATTTTCACAGATAGCAAGGATACAAAAAAGCGCCGATGAGACCACATCATCGGCGCTTTTCTTTAAGGAAGGCTTTAGCTTATCCCAATTTGAAAGAGATCGGGAGAACAATACGCTGCTTTACAGGACGACCGCGCTGCTTACCCGGCTTCCATTTAGGTGCATTTTCGATTACGCGAACAGCTTCTTCGTCGCAACCTGCACCGATGCCTTTTACAACTTTTACGTCGGTGATGCTACCGTCTCTATCAACAACGAATTGTACGAATACTTTGCCCTCTACACCCATGCGACGTGCTTGCGCAGGGTATTTCAGGTTTTTAGATACATACTTCAGGAAGGCTTCCATACCACCAATAGGTTCTGCACCTTCTTCTACGATTGTGAAGATTTCCTCTACTTCTTCCTCTTTCACAGGCGGGGCTTCAACTTTCACCACCTCCTGCTTCTGAACAACCGTATTTTGGTTCACTTCTACGCTCAGATCTACTTCTAAATCTTGCTTGATGTCTTCTTCATCGGGAACTTCTACGATTTCAGGTGCAATAATTTTGGGCGGTGGGGGTGGCTTTTGTTCGGTTGGAGGAATTTCCATTACTTCTTCTGCTACGTCCTGTAGAGATCCAAGGCTGGTAACTTTGCCTTCGTCATAGGTTTTCCACTCAAAGGCGGTCAGAACAATGCCAAGGCTGATTGCCAGGCCAATGGAAAAAATAGGACCTGCGTAAGATTTGTGGATATCCACATCTTCGTACTTTTTGGTGATGCCATCATGCACAACATTGGAAGTGAGCAAACGCTTCCGATTGTTTTCCATGATCTTGTCGAACGCGAAGATTAGCCCTACAATAAGTAAAACGACTAATCCACCGATAATAAATAATACGGACATGTTTTTTGGTGTTAAACAGTAAATAATAGCCTTCGATTTCAAAACTAAGGATGCGAAAAAGAAGTTCCAAATTTTCGGGCGACTATTTTGCAATTAATAGCATGGCTTTTCGCTCTATCTTCCGTCCTGAATTGTCTTCTGCCTGAATTACAAGGGCATAAGTTCCCGTTGGCACGGTTGTGCCCTTAAAGTTGCCGTCCCAGCGATCGTTGGGATTTTCCGAAAAGTAAACCAATTCGCCCCAGCGATTGAATATTTGCAGCACAAAACGATTGACAAAACGCGCCTGCACGCCGAAAGTATCGTTCAGTCCATCGCCATTGGGACTAAATGCGGTTGGAAAGGTCAGTGTTGCTTCAACGCGCAGCCTGATCAGGTTGCTGTACAGGGCAACTGTTCCGCCGCTACCGATATTAACAAGTGCCATGAGGCGAAGGCGAAGCACCTGCTCAGTCAGGTCTCCGACAGGTATGAACATTGACGTCCGCTGGCTGGGGCGTAAAACATTTATTGTTCTGCCCTGACTGTCCAACTGCTCTACCACGTAACCTGCAACCCTATAACCTACAAGTTCCTGCCAGTTGAGCAGCACACTGTCGCCACTGACGCTACCACTAAGTACGGTGGTACAAAAAGGCGCCGTCCATGGAGATTGGTTGCCGCAATTATCTATGTAAGCCAACTGGTAGCAGTACGCATCTCCCGAAGTGAACACATTGCTGTCTATAAAAGGCGGACGGGTATTGGGAAGGGTCATTTGCTGTACCGACTGACCGGGCGCAGTTTTGCGCAGCAATACACGGGCTATTTGTGTGCGCTCGGGCTGCCGCCATGTAATTTGTACCTGCTCGTTGATAACGGTTGCAAGCGTTTCGGTCAGCGGCTGCGGGTCTGAGTCGCGGCTGGTAGTGATGCAGACTTCCTGTGCGGTTGAAACAGCAGCGCCGTTGTAGTAACGCACCTCCAACCTGTAGCAATACTGCTGCCTACAGGTAATATCGCGATCTTCAAATTGCAATATATTCTGGCTTGTCCACTCTCCTATTCGCGTACCGTTGCGGAAAAGTGTGTACGATGTAAATCCGATATGCAGCGGTGCGTTCCAGTTGATCCGAATAAATTCGCGAAAAGGCAGCACGCGCAACGTGTGCGTTCCTAACTGATTAAAATAGGTTACGGGTACATTGGGCGTACAAGGATTAAGCGCTTCGATGCTGTACACATAGCGATCAAAAACTGACGTAACATCGGGTGAGGTAAAAGAAGAACTACCCGCAGCAAGATCAAATAATCGGGTAGTATTATTTGAGGTATTCACTTGCCGTAGCCGATAGTTGAAGCCCGTAGGTAGCGTATAACTAAGGCGTGCGCGTCCATCAGTGCCAATGTTCACGGCTCGCAATGCAGGCGCAGGGATTTGCGCAACTGCATTTATGCGCTGCGACGTACTTCCACATACTGTATTTTGTCCGGTGATACCACTAACGGTAATTGTAAACTCACCGGCTGCGCTGTATGTATGGGCGATGTTACCTCCGCTTTGGGCGCGCGCCGTTGTACCGTCGCCCCATGCTATTTCATAGGCAGGAAAGCCCGTATCGGTAATTTCTACGGACACCCGAAGATCGTTGCAAGTTTGTACGCGAAAAGTAGGATTTCGCGGAGCAATAACCGTCAGCTCGATCGGCTGGGAAAGGTTGCCACCCGCGCCGAGTGTATTAATGCCTTGCCGGATCAGGTATCTGCCCGGACGGGTGAAGGTAAAACTCTTGTCGAGCCGAAGTTGTCCGTCGCCATAATCATACACGACCAGATTGGGTGGTGCGCCCGAGCAGTCGGTCGGAGTAATAGTTGCCGGCGCACAGACTACCTCAGCCGGCAGTCTGAAACAGGGCTGCACAGGGCTTTGCGCATGTGCAACTACAACCAACAGGCACAAATACGCTGCTGTCCATAGTGAAAGCGAACAAAAATAATTTCTTAAGGACATAATAGGTTAATCAACTGGTATAGTTTCCGCAAAAATAATGCGGACGGTCAGGCTTTGTGAAAACAAAATACCTGCATAGCAAATTATTAGATGTACTATAATTTTGTGTGTACTCCTCCTTTTTCCATACGTTTTTCAATGAAACTCAATTTACAACACAAAGAGTCGTTCAGGAGCCGCCACATTGGTCCTGATGCGGCACAGATTGACCGTATGCTTCGCACCATCAAGGCTTCGTCTTTAGAAGCGCTGATTGCAGAAACGATACCCAGCGCGATTCGAAGTCTGAAAGCGATGAATCTACCACAACCACAAAGCGAAGCAGAGTTTCTTGCTTCATTTAAAAGTATCGCCTCCAAAAATCAGATTTTCAAATCTTACATTGGGCTTGGTTATCATCCTTGCACCACACCTCATGTGATTTTGCGGAATATCCTTGAAAATCCGGCATGGTACACTGCCTACACTCCCTATCAAGCAGAAATTGCACAAGGACGCTTAGAGATGCTGATCAATTACCAGACGATGGTTATTGATCTGACCGGAATGGAGATTGCTAATGCTTCACTGCTGGATGAAGCTACCGCCGCTGCTGAGGCAATGAGCCTGCTGTACGCCGTTCGTCCGAAGGAAAAGAAAGATGCCAATAAATTTTTTGTGTCGGACAATTGTCTGCCGCAAACCATTGACGTACTGAAAACACGCGCTTATCCGCAAGGCATCGAGTTGGTGATAGGCGACCACAACAGCTACGATATTACTGACCCGCAACTTTTCGGCGTACTTTTGCAGTATCCGGGCGCTAACGGCAAGGTAGAAGACTACACCCACCTGATTGCTGCCCTGCGCGAACAACATGTAAGCACAGCAGTAGCCTGCGACCTGATGGCGCTGACGCTGCTCAAGCCGCCCGGCGAAATGGGTGCAGACGTAGTAGTAGGTTCGGCGCAGCGCTTTGGCGTTCCTATGGGCTATGGCGGCCCTCACGCAGCCTTCTTCGCTACCAGAGAAGCCTATAAACGACAGATTCCGGGGCGCATTATTGGTATTTCTAAGGATGCGCAGGGCAAAGTCGCTTACCGCATGGCTTTGCAAACCCGCGAGCAGCATATTCGCCGCGAAAAGGCAACATCTAACATTTGTACCGCACAGGTATTGCTGGCGGTAATGTCGGCGGCCTATGCGATCTATCACGGCCCTGAAGGACTTAAAGCTATTGCAGGACGCATCCATGGTCTGACCGTATCACTTGCCGATGCCCTGCGCAAACTCGGCTTTACCCTTGTGCATGAGCAGTTCTTCGATACGCTACAGATTAGCAGCACTGCCGAAATGACGCAGCAAATCCGTCAGGCTGCCGAGCAAATGCACATTAACTTGCAATACGATCTTACACCGCCACACATCGGCATTGCCCTCAACGAAAATACCACACTGGCAGATGTTGCCGAACTGGTACAACTCTTCGCAGATGTTAAGGGCACGGAGGCAGTAAATCTCACAACTGAAGATGTTTACTCGCCTGTGCAAGAATCGCTACACCGCACTTCGCCTTACATGACACATCCTGTGTTCAATACCCATCATTCCGAACACGAAATGCTGCGCTATTTGAAGATGCTGGAGAACAAGGACTTGTCGTTGGTGCATGCTATGATTCCGCTCGGCTCGTGTACCATGAAGCTAAACGCGACCGCAGAAATGATTCCAGTAACTTGGCCGGAACTTAGTCAATTACATCCTTTCGCACCTCTCAATCAGGCGCAGGGATATGCACAAATCTTCAGCGACTTAGAGCAGTGGCTATGTGAAATAACAGGCTTCGACGCTGTTTCGCTGCAACCCAATTCAGGCGCACAAGGCGAATATGCGGGCCTGATGGTGATCCGTGCCTACCACCACGATCGCGGCGACTTCCATCGCAACATTGCACTTATTCCTACTTCGGCACACGGAACCAACCCCGCCAGCGCTGTTATGGCAGGTATGAAAGTAGTACTGGTAAAATGCGACCAAGACGGCAATATTGACCTGGCAGATCTGAAAGAAAAAGCTGAGACACATAGCAAAAATCTGTCCTGCCTGATGGTAACTTATCCTTCTACACACGGAGTATTTGAGGAAGCCATTACAGAGATCTGTGATATTATCCACCAAAACGGCGGGCAGGTGTACATGGACGGCGCAAACATGAATGCACAGGTAGGTCTGACAAGTCCTGCCAATATTGGTGCAGATGTTTGCCACCTGAACCTGCACAAAACTTTCTGCATCCCACACGGCGGCGGCGGCCCCGGCATGGGCCCAATCGGCGTAGCTAAACACCTTGCGCCTTACCTGCCCGGTCATGTCTTTGTAAAAACGGGCGGCGACAAAGCAATCACTGCTATTTCGGCAGCGCCCTATGGCAGCGCCAGCATCTTAGCAATTTCCTATGCCTATATTGCAATGATGGGAGCAGCAGGCATTACCCATTCTACTCAAATAGCTATTCTGAATGCAAACTACATTAAAGAGCGCCTCGAAGGGCATTATCCAATCTTGTATCTGGGCAAAAACGGTCGCTGCGCTCACGAAATGATCATTGACTGCCGTCCGTTCAAGCAGGTGGGCATAGAAGTAGAGGACATCGCCAAGCGCCTGATGGACTACGGTTTCCATGCACCGACAGTATCCTTCCCTGTGGCAGGCACCATGATGATAGAGCCAACAGAAAGCGAAACGCAGGAAGAATTAGACCGCTTCTGCGATGCAATGATAGCTATCCGTGCTGAAATCGCAGAAATAGAGCAAGGCAAAGCAGACCGCGATAATAACGTGTTGCACCATGCCCCGCATACTGCAGATGTAATCATGGCAAATAACTGGGATAGACCCTACTCGCGCGAAAAAGCAGCTTATCCGCTGCCCTATGTGCGGGCGGCTAAGTTCTGGCCAACTGTCAGCAGAATTGACAATGCCTTTGGCGACCGCAACTTAGTGTGCAGCTGCCAACCTGTAGAAATGTACGAAACGCAGGAAGCATAAGAAACATAATAAAATTAAAAAAACTCATATTTAGCACCGGCCGTATGTAAAAATCGTATGGTCGATGCTTTTTTATGGGATATTCATCCAATTTAAAAGCTGTACAATGTAATGAAAAGTGCTTGTAAACGGCATATCTTAAAGATTTTACGAACCGTAAAAATACTTCAATCTTTCACGTAAGTTTATGTCATAAAATAAAACTTAACAACGTGCAAATGCTTTTTTAGTTACTTATAAGCAGATTAGATACTTACCATCAGCAATTACAAATCATCCAAGATTTCAACTTTTTGCCTGAAAAATGATTTATCACTTTTTAAGTTACACGCGTACTTTTAATGGCTTTATTAGCGTTAAATGTATGTATCTAATTGCATATTTTTACGTTAGTCTTGTACAGTGTGCTACTGTGATGATAACTCTGCGGTAATGATGTTTGACTTCATATTTCACTTTGCATTTGATTACATTTTTACTACTTGATACCATGAAACGTACAGCGTTTGCAAGTATGCTGTTATCTGCTTTATTACTATTTGCAGACAGTCTTTCAGCAGCAAATTATTATTGGGTTCATCCCGGCACAGCCTTGGCTAACTGGTCTGACGCGGCTAACTGGCGCACGACCTCCGGCGGTGCAACCGCGCACGCAACGCCACCCACATCGGCGGATAACGTATTCTTTGACGCCAACTCTTTTGCTACAACAGGTAGAACGGTTGTTGTGGACGTATCGGCGGTTTGCGCCAACATGGTTTGGACAGGGGCAACCAACGCGCCCACTTTTGCCATCAATAACTCGCTGACCATTCACGGTAACCTGACCTTTATTGCAGGGATGACCGTTAGCGGCGCTGGAACGGTAACGTTTGCGGGCGGAAGCAATGTCAATATTACTTCGGCAGGCAAAGTCTTCGGCGGGAATGTTAGTTGGGAAAAAGACCCTGGCGCTTCGGCTGCTCTTGTAGATGCTTTTGCAACTTCTGGCGCATTTATTCTTAACCAAGACGGAGATTTTAACTCTGCCAACCAAAACATCACCTGTCAGCGTTTTGAAATGGTCAATGTGGGTACCGCCAATATGGGCGCAAGTACCATCGACATTACAGGGGCTTCCAATACGCCGCCGAGTCTTGACTTATCAGGCGGCGGCACAATTAATCTGGCTACCGCTACTTTGAATTTCTCTAACACGGCTGCCAGCGCTACTACGCGCCTTGTGCTTGGCGACAATTCACGTAACAACGGTAATATTACTGTTGCGGGCGCCGCTGCCTTGAAAAACGTACTCATGGAAGGCTCTGTCGATCATCAGATAGGCGCATTAACTATCGGAGGCAACGTCAATTTTTCCCAAAGCACAGGCGGATTTGATTATACGTATGGCAGCGTTACTGTTGCGGCTTCTACCGTCGCCGGCGCTGGCGTTAATTTTGAATCCACAACTATCGTAACGGGAACAACTACCATCGGCGCGCTGAACGCCGTTACTTTCAAAGGCGTTAATACGCAACTGACAGGGGCGGTTTCTTTTGGCAACGGCAATACGGTATCTTTTCAAAACACGGGTACGGTAACTTTTGGCAACACCTTAACGCTGACCGCTACGGCGGCAACCACGCCTGTTTCCTCAATAACTTTTACTAACAGCGTTACCAACGTAACCCATACGGGAGGCGTAACGCTTGGCGGCGTGGCGGGAAGCAATGTCAATTACAACAATACGGGAACGGTAACTTTTAGCAACACAATGAGCGTCAGCGCCGCTAATGCGCCTAACTTTAACACCGTTACGTTTGGCAATACCGTTACTAACGTATCGCACAATCATAACGTTACGCTCAACGGCAGAGCTGTTCTCAATTACAACAATACGGGTTTTGTACATATTGGCAACTCGCCAACTAACAGAAACCTTACCATCAACGGTTCTAACAACACTTTAACCTTAGGAGCGACGGTTACTACCTTTTCGGTAACAGGCAATACCAATTTGGGCGCAAGCAACAACATTACTTTAAACAACAGCGGCAATATCAACTTTGGGGATGCGGCGGGCGATACTTTTACGGCGGGTAACAATACCGTTCTCAACGTCGGCGCGGGCGGCGCAGGCAAGAACTTTACTATCAGCGGCAGCGCTACGTTTGGTACAGGCAATAGCGTTTCTATCAACAACAGCGGCAACACGTCTATCAATGGCGCTGTAACCTACAACGGCGGCGGCAATTTCCAATACGGCAACGGCGGAACGGCAACGTTTGGCAGTACAATAACCGCTAACAACATCAGCGGCGCATTGGCGATTAATTTTACCAATGGAGGCGCAACCACCTACAACGGCGCGGTAAGCCTAACCACCGCCGCCGGGCCGACCAACAACATCACGTATAACTTCGCCGGCGGTCAAACCGCTAACATCAATGCCAACTTTGCCGTAGCAGGCGCTTGCAACAACCTGATTACCATTGGAAGAACAGGCTCCGGCAGCGCAACGCTCAACCTTTCGGCTACGCCTGCCAACCGCAACTGGGTGCGCGTCAATGTGTCAAACATAGACGCTTCCTCATTGGCCAACAACATCCGCGCCTATGCCTATACTGACGGCGGCGGCAACAGCGGCATTGATTTTAGAAACAACAGCACATCAGCCAACCGCACGCTCTACTGGGTGGCAGGCGGACCTCAAACAGGGACTAATACCCTCTGGAGCAATCCTAACAACTGGTCGTTTGAGCCGGATGAATTTGTTCCGGCAGTTTGTATTCCTACCGTAGCCGATTCGGTCGTATTTGGTCATCACGATATTTCCTTTTCTGCTACCAACGCTACTGTTGATGTAAACGGCAACTACGCCGTAGCAGGCATGCGCTGGTCGGCTACCGATGTTACGCCTGTTAACCCTATCCTCCGCAGTGTGGGCGGAGCAACCCGCACATTGACCATAGCCGGCGCGTTTGATTGTTACCGCGCGGCAGGTGAAATTACCTTTGCCAATGAAAACGCCGCCAACCGCCTGAATTTTACCTTTACAGGGGCAAGACGTACGCCTGCCAACGGCTGGAACGATATCCGCAGCGGCGGGGTAAACTTCCCGCGTGAGGTTATTTTCAACGGCAACGCCAACAATACCCGCTGGCGGCTGTTAGACGCTTTCAGCGCCCGTATAGATGCCGGCGCCAATCCAATTAACAACGGTTCGGTTTATTTGCAACGCGGCGTGTTTGACACCAACGGTCAAAACGCGATTATGGGCAGGTTTAATGCCCATCGCTACGCTAACGCCAATTTTACCTCTCCACGCGAACTGATTATCAGCGGCGCTTCCCACTGGACTATTCAGGGGCGCACGGGTAATTTAACAGCCGGTTCTGTACCCGATACCGAAGCGATGGACCTGCGCGGAACGGATTTTACATTTAATATGCCTAGCGCGGCGTCTTATTGGTATTTTTCAGGCGCTAATATAGATAGCACCGCCAATACGGAAGGCGTTTGGGTAGGCATCAATTTAGGACGAAGCGCGAATGTGCCGCGCGAAGTGCCAAGCATAGGCATAGGTTATCGGCATACGGATATAGATATCAGCGTAGATGCGTGGGGAACGCCTTTCCACTTCCGAGAACTTCGCCTGACCAACCTCCCCGCGCCTCTGGCGAATCGTCAGATATATATTCAAACATGGAATAACGCCGCTTCTCAACTCATATTTAAAGGTTTGGTGGATTTTGGAAACCGTACCAATGTAAACCCCAACAATGGCGCCGGCACGGTTATTAGAGGACCGCACGCAGCGCCGGCTGATGCTGCATGGAGCAACATCAGCCGCTTTGAAAAGCAAGTGATTATCGGCAATAATTCCCAAGTTCCTTTTTGGGGCAATTTTCGCTTCGATGCGCCTATCACCGTAGGCGACCTTTCGCGCGTATGGTTTTCCAGAGAGGGCGGTAGCGAACTTACCGCTCCAATCGGCAATCGCTATCGTTTCAACGACAACGTTACGCTCGGAAAAGCCTCTATCGCTTACTTCTACGGACAAGTAGAGTGGCCAGTAAGCGGAAAAACGCTCTTATTAGGCGATGAATCGGTCGCTTATGTGGGCGACGTACCTTCTACGATTAATCCTCCCTCAGAATTTGGCGCCAATACATGGCAAAATATTGTTTTGGGCAGTCAAGCTCGCCTGATTTTGAACAACGGAGAGGGAACAGGCACATCAGACAGAAACACCATCGTCAATTTGACCTTTGGCGAATTCTCGGTAGTGGAACTCAACACGGAAATTAATACGCTCAACGCAAGCGCAACTCCTCAAACGCGCATTACTGGAAATATGACCGCCAGTTTTTCAGGTACATGCACCTCTTGGGCTACCTTGCGCTCTATTTTAGATGGCAAGCAAGCCGATTTAAACCTCAACATCGCCCAAACAATCAATGCGCTGGTGGTCAAAGATGTAAATGTGATTGACAATTTGCCCGGTTTTGACTTAACCGTCAATGTAGGCGCCGACGCGGGCAACAATTCTAATCCTGCCAATAGCCTAACCTTTACTAATGTACGCCAAGGGCGCAATTTCTACTGGGTAGGCGGCACGAATAAAGACAAGACGCTCAATCCGTTTCGCAAGGCGGCAGACACCAATTACGACGGCATACCCGATGACAACGGCGATAACATATTGTGGAGCAATCCGGTGAACTGGTATTCGGAAGACGCTTCGCTGCCGCTGAAAACCTCTTTGACAGCCGCCGAAATTACAGCGCATAACCAATGCGTTCCCACTATTGTAGATAATGTTTACTTTTTGAACGACTCGTTCAGGGGGGGCAATAATTCAGGCAACATTTTTACCAATCGGCGCAATGTGCTGGTAGATATTCCGCAAGGGCAAGCGCGCAATTTTGAGTGGCATATTACCGCCGCCGCTTTTTCCACCTCGCCGCATACGGGAACAGGCTTTATTGCTAATTGTACCAATTGCAACGGCCCGGCGCGTTTTACTAACGAACAACAGCCCATACTGCCTACCACCGAGATGCAAATTGCCGGCAACTTGCGCTGGGCGCCTCCCGGAGGCACAGGACTTAGCACATCACACTTGCCTGTAACCGAAGCTATCCTGCGCAACGATTTTATCGCTCGATTCAGTTTTATCGGTACAGGTACGCCACAAACCGGACCCGGTACAGGCCCTACTGTACATACTATCGAGTCTAACGGACAGCGCTTTGCAGGTGAGGTAATGTTCGATAACCGCTACAGCACATGGATGCCAATTGATTCGCTCACGTTGAGAAGTCATAGACATGCGACTTCTTACCCAATTCCCCCTGCAATGACGCCTGGAGGCGTTACCGCTTGGTCGCGGGCAAGCATTAACATCAGTCAGGGTGCATTGGATATGAGCAGCGCTTCTTACAAGGCCGGTCAGCCTCGCCGCATTAGCTTAGAAGGCGATTGGACCATCAGCGGCTTGTTTGACTGGGCGCACTTTGACGCTTCTACCAGTGAAGTTATTTTCAGCGGCTCGGCGGACGGCAGCGCTAACGCCAACAACGCCAACATCGTTATGAACGAAAATTTAATCGTTCCGGCTCCTGCGCAGCCCGTCGCTCAACCTGCCAACGACCCTAACGGCAACTATGACCCCGCTCGCCGTCGCTTTTATGATTTAATCATCAATAAACGCCAAAATACGTGGGATGTGCGCGTGTTGAACTCGCCGGTCTCCGCCCTGCGGAACATTCATATCCAAAGAGGGCGTTTGTGGGATAATGATGAAGTGGGCGCCGTTCCCATGCAAATTAAGGGCAACTTAAACGGCAATGGAACGTTTGTCATGAACAACGGAACAAGCCTGTTTTTAGGAACCAACGCTGTTCCTATTACCGACAACGCCAATGCGGACGTGAACCGCTACATGAACGGCGGCAATCCCGTTTATAATTTAGGTACAGATTTTCCCGCTGCGCTGAACGGTTATCCCACAACTTTCCCGATGGGCTACGCGCGCAATCAAATTACTTTGCATGAAAACAGCACGGTCGTTTATTGGGCGCGCGCCCAGCAAAATGTTTCCGCAACGCCTGTTTACGGCAATTTGCGTTTGGAAAACCCTAACCGCGCACATCTCATTTTTAATGATGCCCAACTGACCGTTGTTCGCAAACGACATGTCATTAATGAAGATGTAACCGGCGGAGTAACTTACAACTTAACCACGCTTAACCATAGTTTAGCGCTGCCGACCAACATGTCCGGCACACAGCAACTTCGCGTTGCCGGCATACTGGATTTGTGCTATAACGGCTACGCATCAGATATGGTAAACAATGGTCTGAATGCGTCGCCACGCACCAACGGCGGAGTGGATTTGTTAGACCATGGCAACCAGATTGCGTTTGTCGGCAGCCGAACCGACAAGACCCTATTTATTGGTCCGGGCAGCTACTTAACGCTGGGCGCGGCGCGCGATATTAACCTCCGGGATGCCTACAACCGCACTTTTAACCTTACCAACGTGGCTACCTCTTTCCCAACGGGATACGACGCGGTAACGCTACATCCTTTGAGCGTTGTTAATTACAATGCGGGCGTGGCTCAAACCGTGCGCGGCTTGAACGGCGCAGGCAATGCGTCCTACGGGCATCTGATGATAGCCAACCGCGACAGAGGCACAGCCTCTAGCCCTGCTCCGCTTAACTCCAATCCTGTGTTGGCAACTAAGACCTTAGATGGTGCGGCTACTATTCGTGGACGCTTGCGCATCTACCCCAACGCCCATTTGATGGATAATGGCTACCAAATCACCATGACAGATACAAGCTATCTGCACATGACTTCTACCTTGCCTGCCATAGGCGGACTGGCGACAAGCGGCGGCAGAACGCAAAACGCCAACGATTTGCACGACTTACGCCTGACTTGGACCAATATGCCTAATATCGCTGCTCCTAACCCGCCTTTCAACGGCGAGAGCCGGCTCACGCTGGGCAGCGCTACCACGGCAACCCTGTTCCCTACCAACATTCCCAATGATCGCGTGCTGTTGCAAAGTAGAACGACCATCGTCTATAACGCAGGAGTGCCGCAGGATGTGCGCACCTTTACCAATGCGACCGATACTACGCAGATATACGCCAACTTGGCTTTTGTCAATCCTTCGGCTTCCGCTACCGCGCCGGTGAACAAAACCGCCATTAATCAGGCGGGCTCGGGTGCGGCGGCGCAGGCTGCCAACGCAGCAGGCGATGCTACCAGCAACAATACACTTGGCTTCCAAATCAAGGGAGACCTTATCATTGCTCCCAACAACAGTTTTGTAGATAATGGCTACCAAGTGCGCAATCCGAACAATAACAGCGGCGATGGTTATTTTCACATGCCGGTATTGAAAACAACCGCCGATGCGATTACTCCAACAGGCGGACGCGCTACGCTCGCAGGCGGCGACAACCCCACAGGCGCTAACGGGGTCAGCCGAATTGTGCTTGGCACGGCAGCCATCGCTACGGATTTTCCCGTGAGTTTTAGCGGAAATAATGATTTGGAAATTAACTTTGAGGTTTCCTCTGCCGATAATTTATACGGCAATGTGGTCTATAACAGCGGGCGGCGACAAACCATCAGAGCTTTAAACAATACCTCAGGTGGCGGCGTTCGCACATATGCTAATTTGACGCTGACCAATCCAAGTGCCACGCCTAATGGGCCTGTGCCTAAACGCTCTAACGGTGATTTTCGTGTGAGAGGCACGGTTACCATTAATCCAAATAACAATTTGCGCTTGCGAGGCGGGCATACGCTAACGCCTTATGTCGTTTCGGGGAGCGTGCCGCGCTTGCACATGTTTTCCAATGTCGCAACGGCTACCAGCCCTACGGCGATAGCTCACAACGACCAAAACATCGGGGGGGCGGGAGCCGTCAATGGACCGGCTATCATGACCATCGGCACACGCGACAACGGCAACAACTCCTTCCCTGCATTTGCCAACTTCAATGCTACACATCTGTTCTTAGAATTGGGAACTACCGTAGTTTACAACTTTGGCGATAACACAAGTACGGTAGCTACGCCCAGTAACCAGAATGTCCAAGCGCTTGGACATGCGACCGACGCGCAAGCTACTTATGCCAACTTGTGGTTTACCGCTCCGCAGGCAACCGCCAATCGCCCCGATGAGGTGATTCATAAAACGATTACAGCCGGCACATCAGGCTTTACACAAAATCGGGTACGCGGCTCATTGCTTATTGGCCCTATTGTCAATTTGGTAGATAACGGCATTCAAATTGTAGGCGCAGGGGCAACTCCACAAGATTTCCGCATGTTTGCCGAAATTGCCCCTATGCAAGCCTACATGAACACACCCGCCGCTCATGGGCTTCCTTCGCTTCCCGGCAGCTATGCGACAAACGCCGTTTTTGAGTCTATCGCTTATGGACAAAACAGTACCTTGTACGGCGCAGGCAGCGCCCCCCCAGCGGCAACCAATGGCGCATCGGCGCTGACGTTAGGCAACGCGACAACAGCCACGCAATTTCCAACCTTTACAGGCGCCAACGGCTTTGTGGATGCCAATATCCAAATGGATGCCGATACTTACGTGCGCTACAATGCCGGCGTTAATCAAACCATCAGGGGCTTGTTTGGCGCAACGCTAACGGCTTTGAATAACTACGCCAACGTAGAACTGGTAAATCCTGCCGGCGCAGGAACGGCGGTTAAAACCTTAAACGGCAATGCACGCATTCGCGGCAACCTGATGATAGGCGGCAGAGTGGCCGGCAACCGCTTCTTGGCTACCATCAATTACGCCTCTTTTGGACAAGCTAATGAGTTGAGCGCCAGCAATCACAACATCCATATTCAAGGCAACTGGATAGCGTTTAGCAGCGGCAACCGCAACACGCTGAACAGCGCGTTTGCTTTTTCAGGCGCTGCC
The DNA here is from genome assembly GCF_053489755.1 of Rhodoflexus sp. Taxonomy (NCBI): domain Bacteria; kingdom Pseudomonadati; phylum Bacteroidota; class Cytophagia; order Cytophagales; family Thermoflexibacteraceae; genus Rhodoflexus; species Rhodoflexus sp. Next base: position 39,667 of record NZ_JBRCHD010000010.1, on the reverse strand, counting down.
AACACCATTAACAATTTGTTCAATGCAGGAACAGGCGGCGTAACTTTTGAAGGCAACGGCAAGGCGCAAATTCTCGCTTCGGGCAGCGTGGTTAGCGGCACGGGAGCCGGATTTACCCAAACGGTTTCCAACCGATTCTACAACGTAACTATTGACAAAGGAACGGCAGGAACCGTACACGGACGCACCGTCTATCTTCGCGAAGACCCTATGCTCATTCAGCAGTCGGTTACATTCACCAACGGTTATTTTTGGAGCAATGCTGATGGTTCGGAAAATAACGGCACAGTAAACCGCCAAGATGATGACAATCAAATGACTTTCCTCAATAATCCGGGCGTTACGCAAGTGTTGGGCGCAGGTACGTTTCCCGGCGCGCCTGGTCCGCACAACAACAGCTATGTGGTAGGCGCGGTGCGCAAAATCGGCACATCGGCAACTCCTGCCAGCGCCGTAGGCGGAGCTAATACCTTTGACTTCCCCATCGGTCATACGCCTTTTGTGGCAGGCAATCTGCCCGATACGTGGATTGGCAGAGGCTATTATTATGCGCCCTCAGGCGTATTAGACCTTACTGCTAATCACGACTTTGTGGCGCGCTATTACGGCACTAACGCCAACTTAGCGGGAACTACTATTCCCGCAGGCATTCGTCCACAGGATATTACCACACCCGGCGCAGGTTCGCACTATCCGACCAACGTCAAGCAGGCTTCCCTTCGCTTCATCAATGAAAGCGAGTTCTGGACAATTGATTACAGCAACAAGATAGGGCCTACTACCACCAGCGGGCTTGCTTTCCGCGCCAAACTAAGCTGGGACAGCAACCCTAACCGAACAGCAATTAATACATCTTTCTCAACGCCGCCGCTTAAAGTCGCTCACTGGACGAACAAAGGCAGCGGGCTGATGTGGTATGATGAAGGAAAAAGCGCTTCTCTCGGCACAAGTTTTTCCGGCGTGCAAGTCTCCAACTCAACTTCTCACAACGGACCGTTCAACAACGCCGACGACGCTATTTCAATCCTGCCTATTGAACTCGTACAATTCAACGCTCGCGCTGTAGAAGGCGACCGCGAAAAGGTAGAAATCACTTGGCAGACCGCTTGGGAACGCGATAACGACTACTTCGAGGTTGAAAAGAGCCGCGATGGTATCAATTTCCAAAGCATTGCCCGCGTGGAACCTAAAGGCAGAAACGGCTTCAGCAATAGCATCCAGAACTATGTTCACTACGACGAGCAACCTTGGTTAGGCAAAAACTACTACCGCCTCAAGCAGGTGGACTTCGACGGAACAACAACCTTCTCAAAAATAGAAGTGGTTGTATTTGAAAGAAATGCTCTCGCACCTACGGCAGGAAACATGGAGGTTTACCCAAATCCTTTCAACAATACCAGCCAGACACTAAACGTTGTATTACCGGAAGGGGGTGTAGGTGAAGGCTGGTTAGTGATCTGGGATATGGCGGGCAGGGAGATGTACCGCGAACGCATTGCCGACGCTCAAACCCGCTTTGAGATCACTCCTGAAGAGTCTCAAGGTAAATTTGCCAAGGGTACCTATATCATCAAGGCTGTTGGCAGGGACAAAGCATTTACTGCTAAGGTAGTTATAGAATAAACTCAAATGCATAAATAATAAAAGACCTGTCGGATGATGTCTGACAGGTCTTTTTTATGGCAGTGTAGCAGTTTAGTCTTTGATGATCGCGTCTTCTTCGGCTTCGTCTTCCATCGCTTTGAGTTCGCGCATTGCCCGAAGCTCTAACTCGGCTGCATCTTTTAGCGGGCTGCGCATCGCCGTCGCAAAGCCTTGACGAGCAATAGCAACATCTCCCATTTTCTTACCGATCAGCCCAAGTAGGAAGTTCATTTCAGCTACTGTGTTAGCGTCAAACCGCTGATTGGCTAACATCTGCTGGATGAAATCAGCGGCTGCTTTGTACTCGCCTTTCTTGTAAAGCGCGATTCCTTTAAACATAACACTTTTAGGCTCTGCAGCACTGATCTTCAGCGCCTCATCAACTGCCCTGAGCGCATTATCGTAGTTCTGCTCATTAAGTTCCAACTCTGCCAGCTGAATGTAAAGCGGCAACTGTTTTGTTCTGTCGGTAGTAGCCTTCACTGCGCTTTGCAGATTTTCAACAGCGCTCGCATTGCCTGTGTTGCGCTTTGCTAACTGCGCCAAAAGGACATAGGCAGTAGAGTTTCCTTGTTCTACTTTACCTGCCTTCTCTGCATACTGCTTGGCAATATCATTCTCGTAAACCTTGAAATAGGTATGGCTGACATTACAAAAATATCTGGCCGAAAACTTCTCCAAACGGGCTTTATATATCCCGAAATCTGCTTTTTTCCATGCTTGTCCGGCTTTGTCAAACTGATCTAAATGGTAGTAAGCGTAACCGAGTTCATAGTAAAATTTTGCATTCTGATCGGGCTTCATGCCTTGAATCTTTGGTTCTACTCTCAGCACCGCGTCAATCGCATCTTGATACTTGCCGTTTTGATTACCTAAACGCGCTACATAATATGCTACCATCTCATTGTCAGGCGCTATCTGATGCGCATCCAGTATCTTTTGATAGGCTTCTGCCCGATTCCCTTCCTTAATGGCCTTCTGTACAGCAAACATCTTGTACTGCACTTTCTTATTCACATCGCTTTCATAGTTAAAAGCCTGCTCGTAAAAGAATACAGCTTTGTCCAAGTCGTTTTTGCTGCGATAGATGTTCGCCATTAGTACATAAGCAGGTACAAAATCATTTTTCAACCTCAGCGCACTTTGCAGCGAGTTAAGTGCTGCATCGGTGCGCTTGATCTGAAACTCACTCTGCGCACGCGCAAATAAATAATTGTAATTATTTGGCTCGCGCTGCAATGCTTTATTGAACTCATTGATGGCTTTTTCATGCTGACCGGAGCGACGCAGATTTTCACCATCCACATAGTGTACGAGGCCTTCCTGCTGGGCGTATCCACTCAAACATATCAACCACAGGGCGAAGGCATAAATCGGGAATAAAAAATTTTTCATAATGTAGGTAACGCATAGCAAAATAGATATAGATGTAAATGCTTGACCATAGGTATTGCTGTTTCAAGGCGATACATTACTCAAGTAATGTTTATACAATTTTAACACATTTATCGCAAAAAAGCAAATGTAATTTTAAGCAAAAATTAAATTTTGCCATGAAAAAGTAGCATATAATTGATTATTTAGAGCTTTTGTGCTAAAAATGCCGCAGTGTAACCTTTAGAACTTTTGACCATTTCTTCGGGTGTACCTGAAAAAACAAGGTCGCCACCTTGCAGACCACCTTCTGGGCCAAGATCTATAATCCAGTCTGCTGATTTGATCACTTCCATGTTATGCTCGATAATGAGTACTGTGTTGCCCGACTCTACCAGAGCATTAATCGCGTGGAGGAGTTTATGAATATCGTGAAAGTGCAAACCTGTTGTAGGTTCGTCGAAGATAAAAAATATATGCTCGTTGGTCGCTCGCCCCTTGCCAAGAAAAGATGCAAGTTTGACGCGCTGTGCCTCGCCCCCACTCAAAGTACTGGAAGACTGCCCCAGCCGCACGTAGCCCAGCCCTACATCGTTCAGCGGGCGCAGTTTTTCAGCTATCTTAGGCTGCAAACGGAAAAATTCGAGCGCTTCGACAACTGTCATATTTAACACATCGAATATGTTTTTACCTTGGTACTCAACGTCTAAAACCTCTTGCTTGAATCGTTTGCCGTGACAAGCTTCGCACGTCAGGTAGATATCTGCCATGAACTGCATTTCTATTCTGACGACACCCTCACCCTCGCAGGCTTCGCAGCGTCCGCCATCTACGTTAAAAGAAAAGGTTGCCGGCTTGTAGCCGCGCTGTTTGGCAATAGGCTGCTCGCTGTACAGCTGCCGGATACCGTCGTAAGCCTTTATATAAGTAACAGGATTAGATCGGCTCGACTTACCGATCGGGTTCTGATCAACAAACTCGACTTGCGTAATCAGATCGAGATCGCCCGAAAGCCCGTCCATTTTACCTGTTTCTTCGCCCGAATTGCTACCCATGTACTTCATAAGTGCCGGATGTAAAATCTTGCGGATCAGCGTAGACTTGCCTGAACCACTTACACCTGTTACAACCGTCAGTGTATTCAGCGGAAACCGCACCGTGATATTTTTCAGGTTATGCTCCCGCGCTCCTGTCACCTGTATAAAGTGCCTCCAAGGGCGGCGCCTCGCAGGTGTAACTATCTGCTCTAATCCCAGCAGATAGCGGGCCGTGAGGCTGTGTGTAGCTGTTTTCAAGTCCTCGTGATTGCCTTGAAACACTAGCTCCCCCCCCTCGATACCTGCACCGGGGCCAATATCTACAATCTGGTCTGCCTGACGGATAACCTCCTCTTCGTGTTCAACAACGATAACAGTATTGCCCACGTCGCGCAGCATTTTTATTACTTCCACTAAATTTTGCGTATCGCGAGGGTGCAGCCCGATGCTTGGTTCGTCCAGAATATACATACTGCCCACCAATGAACTGCCCAGCGAAGTGGCCAACTTGATGCGCTGAAATTCACCGCCCGAAAGCGTAGAAGTCAGTCGGTTGAGTGTCAGATAGCCCAGCCCTACTTTAACTAAGTACTCTAACCTATTTTGTATCTCTATCAGGATGCGACGTGCAACCTGCATATCGTGCGGATCTAGCACAATATCGCGGAAAAACGCATCTACCTCTCCAATGGGCATCAGCACGAGGTCGGCTATCGAAACTCCATTGATCTTCACATATTGCGCATCTTTGCGCAGGCGCGTACCACGGCAGTCGGGACAAATGGTGCGTCCGCGATAGCGCGAAAGCATCACACGGTACTTGATCTGGTGCGATTGCGACTCCAGATAAGCAAAGAAATCGTTCAGTCCTGAAAAATATTTATTGCCCGTCCAGAGGAGCTCTTGCTCGGCAGCAGTCAGCTCGTTGTAAGGGCGGTGAATCGGAAAGTCGAAGCGGATGCCGTTTTTGAGCAGCGGCTCTAACCACTCGCTCATGCGCTCGGTGCGCCAAGGGGCAATTGCGCCTTCAAAAACCGATAAGCGCTTGTTGGGAATGACTAAATCCGGATCTATACCAATGACAGTTCCGAAACCCTCGCAAGTTTTGCAGGCCCCATAAGGATTGTTGAAACTGAACAGATTGACACTCGGCTCTTCGAATAATATGCCGTCTGCCTCAAACTTATCGGAAAAGGTGCGCCATGTACCGTCAGAAGTGATTACTTTGCAAATGCCATCGCCTTCAAAAAAGGCAGTCTGGATAGAATCTGCAATACGGTACTGGTTATCAGGATCGTCCTTGCGAACAGCATTCCGATCAATCAGGATGTGCCATTGTTGCTGCTCATCCTTTTCGGTAATGGTATTCACCCATTCTTCTATGAATACGACCTCATTAGTTGCAGAGTAGAGGCGCGTAAAGCCTTTTTGCAATAATATTTTACATTCTTCTGCCAGCGTTCTGCCTTCTTTGCGCAGCAGCGGACAAACAATCGTGAACCGCTCGCCGTCGGGCATAGACAGAATGCTATCTACAATATCGGTAACGGTATCTTTGCGCACCAAACTGCCTGAAACAGGCGAGTAGGTTTTCCCGATGCGGGCAAAAAGCAACTTGAGATAGTCGTAAATTTCGGTAGTTGTGCCGACTGTACTGCGCGGATTGCGGGTGTTGACCTTTTGTTCAACCGCGATTGCGGGGGAAACGCCTTTGATATATTCCACTTCGGGTTTTTCCATCCGCCCCAGAAACTGACGGGCATAGGAACTCAGACTCTCTACGTACATGCGCTGCCCTTCGGCAAAGAGTGTGTCGAAGGCAAGTGAAGATTTACCCGAACCCGAAAGCCCCGTAATAACGACTAACTTGTTGCGGGGAATAGCAACACTCAAGTTGCGTAGGTTATTCACCTTCGCACCTTTAATGATAATAAATTCGCGTGGGTCTAATTCTTCCAGAGGAATATTGTTGGCTGACATAGCGGCAGAAAATAAGATCCGCAAGTTAGCCTACTTCGGGCAGATTGAAAAGGTTAGCTTTTCAGCGCTTTACGATCAACTTTTTGGTAGCTATACTTTTATCATTGACCCAAAGTGTGTAAAAGTAAACTCCCGGAATAAACCTATCTACGGGAATTGTCAGCTGGAGCTCCTGAGGCGACAAGGTGTATTCTCCTACCACGCTTCCCAACACGTTGCGAATCACCACTTTCACATTGGTTTGTGAGTCATAGAAAACATAATTGAACGAAGCTACATCAGAAGCCGGATTTGGAAAAATATTGGAAACTTTAACTTGGTTGCTCACATAAAGCCAGTTATCATCCGACTTCTCGGATAGCATAGGTTTGGTAGTTAATAGATAAACTGATAGATTTAGGCGCGCAAATGAATAATGATTAAATATAGGCAGTTTGTCCAGGGCAAAAACACATCTGCCTGAAAAAAGGAAGAGACAAAATAAAAACAAAAATACGTGTAATGTTCTATTCATATGCGTCGCAAAGGAGTCTAAAAATTAAACTTACATCAAATATACGTCAAAAAAGAGCAAACAGTTACCGCCTGACGCTATTGATTTTGAACTTTTACATCTATTTAACAAACAAAACGGAAAAATATTGTAACCCGAAACTTTTTTATTGGAAATGAATCAACAAAACCCTTCTCAAAGGCATCCTAATGCGCTTTATCTGCTGTTTGCAAGCGAAATGTGGGAGCGCTTCAGCTACTACGGTATGCGTGCCGTGCTGGTGCTTTACCTGACCAAAGCACTGGCTTTTGACAAAGTAATAGCCTCCAATCTTTACGGTGGCTATGTCGGGCTAGTTTATCTGACCCCGCTCATTGGTGGCTTTGTAGCCGACCGCTACTGGGGCAATCGCCGTTCTATCCTTGTCGGCGGTATTCTGATGGCATTGGGGCAGTTTTCACTCTTCACCTCTGCCATGTTTAGAGATGTAGAAGGTTTTGGTGTCATCTCTCTCTTCATAGGTCTTGGGCTGATGATTGTTGGCAATGGCTTTTTCAAACCCAATATCTCCTCGATGGTAGGCTCGCTGTATGCGCCCAATGATTCCCGACGCGATTCAGCTTATACGATTTTCTATCTGGGTATCAACATCGGTGCTTTCCTCGGCAACCTGATTACCAGTACGGTAGGCGATACGGGCAATCCCGACGACTTTAAGTGGGCATTTCTTGCTGTGGGTATTGCTATGACGCTCGGCACTGTTATTTTCCAGTGGGGTAAAGATAGATACCTGTACGCATGGAACGGCACACCTGTAGGGATGACTCCTGAAGACTCGCCGGGTGTAAAACAGGTTTATATCTGGCTGCCGGTCTTATTGCTGGCATGCCTTGGCGTACTTTATATTGATGCTTTTGTTTACAATATCGTGTTCCCGATTCTAATTGTCTCGGCGCTCGTTATTGCCTACGTCGTATTCGCCGATAAGTCGCTCACAAGTGTAGATAGGGAAAAGGTCGCTGTGATCTTTATTGTGTCGTTTTTTGTGATTTTCTTCTGGGCAACTTTTGAGCAAGCGCCTGCCTCGCTGACTTTCTTTGCCGACGAGCAAACCGATCGCGAGGCCTTTGGCTTGACTATTCCGCCAAGTTTGTTCCAAAACCTCAACTCGCTTTATATCATGATTTTCTCCCTGCCAATGGCTGTCTTCTGGGGCTTCTTAAACCGCCACAAACTAGAGCCGAGTTCACCTGTGAAGATGGCTTGGGGACTTGTACTGGTAGCACTGGGCTACGTCGTGATTCTTTTTGCTGTAAAAGATCTCACCCCTGAAGTCAAGGTAAGCATGTTCTACCTCATTGGCTTGTACTTGCTGCACACATTGGGCGAACTTTGCCTCTCCCCGATCGGGCTTTCATTGGTAAATAAACTATCGCCGCCCAAGTTCATTTCGCTGCTGATGGCAGTTTGGTTCCTTGCCCCTGCGATTGCTAACAAAGCAGCCGGTATGATCTCAGCACTCTATCCCGAAGAAGGCAGGAGTACCTTCTTCCTCGGCATCGAGATTACGAACCTATACGAGTTTTTCATCATCAACGTAGCCCTTTCGGGCGCAGCAGCAGTCTTGCTGTTCATCATTGCGAAGCGTTTAGACAAAATGATGCACGGTATCAAATAAGTTCTTAACATGAATCAATATTGGTTTTTAATGTACTCGGCAGTGGTGCAAAGCCCTGCCGAACGTTTTTTAAGGGCTGCTTTTGCAGGCGTTTTGATATTTTTTCAGGTGAGTTGCTCACAGACACAGCAACCCGATCGGGTAGATACACCGCCACCAGCTACACCTGTACAGGCGATCGCAGCGCCTGTACCGCATTCGGAAGTGAAAGCGGCAATAGATGCCTTACAAAAACGATTTGCGCCCGACAAACGCACAGAACTGTTTCTGACAGAGATGCAAGAGGCGGGCGATTCACTGCTGATTACTGTTGAGGTCGGGCAAACGGCTGCTAAAAAGGCTTTGGACAGCCTCAATGCTACACTGACGGCTCCTGTTCGCATACAAACGCTGCTATTACCCGATGCCTCGGTTGGCAACAAGGGCAATGCAGTTGTCAATATTTCGGTTTGCAACATCCGCAGCCGCCCTGAACACGCGGCAGAATTGGCGACACAGGCGCTACTGGGTGTGCCGCTCAAGATCTGGAAAAAGAAAGGCAGTTGGTATCTTGTCCAAACCCCCGACCGTTATCTGGGATGGGTAGATGGCGGCGGCATCGAACGCATGACTGACAAAGAAGCAGACCGTTGGCAGGCACAGACCAAAGCTATTTTCACTCCGATTTTCGGCATGGCCTACGAAAAACCAGACCCGACAGCCGCCACTATTACCGACCTGACAGCAGGAAACATAGTAGCCACACTCGAGCAAAATGCAGGATTTACAAAAATTGGATTGCCCGATGGCAGGCAGGGATATGTACCTGATAATCAATTACAAAATTGGGCTGATTGGTTGGCAACTACCAAACCTTCCGAAGCTGCCTTAGTCAGTACGGCGCGACGCATGATGGGCATTCCCTACCTCTGGGGCGGCACTTCTGCCAAAGGAATGGATTGCAGCGGCTTTACCAAGACTATCTACTGGCTCAACGGGCTGATTATTCCCCGCGATGCTTCGCAACAAGTCTGGGCGGGTGATGAAATAGACAGCAAACGGGACTTTAGCAAACTACGCCCCGGCGACTTGCTATTTTTCGGCAGACCTGCCACCGACAGCACGGAAGAGAAAGTCATCCACGTCGGCATGTGGATCGGCAATGGCGAATTTATCCACGCCTCAGGCATGATCCGCATTGGCAGCATGAACCCTAAGGCAGCCAACTTTGATAAATACGAATACGACCGCTATTTGCGTACAAAAAGATTGATAAATGCGCAAAATGAAAAGTATTTGATTGCTCCTGCCGCTGTGATCAAATAAACACAACTTATTTCCGCGCTTCTGCCAGTGTTGCTATAAACTCTTGGTTGTCAGGTCGTAAGCGAACCGCATTTTCCAATGCTTGTGCGGCTTCCTGCTTTTTGCCCTCCTTGAGCAATATCAGCCCGAGTGTATGGTAAGCAGAGGCATTTTCAGCATCTAATGCCAACGATTTGCGCACATCTTCCTGCGCTTGGGGCAATTGGCCAAGATGATAGCGAGCAATCGCACGGTTGTTATACGCATAGGCAAAATTTGGTTCTAAGCTAATCGCCTTGTCGAAATCTTTTACAGCATCTATGTATTTTTTCTGTTGGCTGTATAAAAAGCCCCGATTGTTAAAAAAATCAGCTTGTGTTTCGTCTAAGGCAATGGCTTTGTTATAATCTTCGAGAGCTTCTTCAAATTTGCCAAGCGCCCGCAAGGTTCGCCCGCGCAGGTCGTAGGCATATGCATTGGAGGTATTTACTTCCAGTACCTTATTCAAGTCGGCAAGGGCTTCGTTGAGTTTACCTGTATTGCGATAGAGCAAAGCGCGATCCAGCATTGCCTGATAATTGTTGGGCTGCTGGGTCAGCGCAGTCGTGTAGTCGGCTATAGCAGCCTCAAAGTTCCGATCTGCCTTGTGCGCCTTTGCTCGTGCGATGATGATATTAGTTGCCTTAGGCTGCAAACTGATTACCTTATTGTAGTCTTTGATTGCATCCTTGTACTGTTCTAAACTGACCAAAATAGCAGCACGTGCTTGCAGTGCAGTCGGATCGTTGGGAGCTAATTTGAGGTAGGAATTATAATCCAAAAGCGCATCGGAAGGGCCTTTGGTATTGAATTTAAGTTCGGCGCGGTAGATATAGGCCATCTTTTCGTTCGGATCGAGTGCGATTGCCTTGTCAAAATCCTGCATGGCAGCATCATAATCGCTTTGTGAACTGAAAATAACCCCTCTGCGTACATAAGCAGGCGCAAAACGTGGCGAAATACTAATCAGCCGGGTATAGTTTTGTTTAGCTGCCTCAAAATCTTTAGCTGCTTCTAAGCAGATGCCGCGATTGATATAGGCGCGCTGTAGCGCCTCAGTATCGCGCTGCGAGGCAGCAATGGAAATAAACGAGTTGTAATGCTTCACTGCCTCTTTATAGCGCTTCAGCCCCATATTGGCATTGCCTGCATTAAAATGGTAGGTAGGAGTATAATCCGTCTCTATTTTGCGCTTGCTGCGTTCCTCTTCAAAAGAGGCAAGTGCCTTGTTGTAATCCGCCAGTGCCTCTTCAAACTTGCCCAGCCGCTCGTAAGCCATGCCGCGACTGTTGTAAACTACAAAAGTCTCTTTTAATTTCAATGACTGCGTATAGTTGGCAATAGCAGCCTCGTATTTGCCCCCACGCATCATGCGTTCGCCCTCGTCAAAAAAGAACTTAGTTTTGGGTTGGGCAATAGCTACAAGGCTCATCAGCAAAAAGCCTGTGAACAGTATGAGAACAGCATTTTTCTTCATCGGGGTAAACAGGTTAAAATCCGATAGGCTTACTGAAAATATTGTTCCAAATCAGATAAAACATTTGAGACGAAACTCGTCTAAATAGCGATTGAACTCGTCGCCCGCGTCAGCAGGATTAGCAATATCTTTGAAAGTAGATACGCCGCGTTTGTAGCGCACCAGATTTGAAAGCGTAGAATAAAAAATTTCCAGACCACCAATGCCTGCCAGCTTGGAAAGATGTTTGTACTCTATGCTCTGATCTTGCTTATTGATCACCCCAAATACCTCGAGCGGTTTCAACGGGCGCTCTCGTTTGAGTTCGGGCAGTTGCTCCAAAAATGCAGTAGTTGCATTAATATCCAACTGACTGGCAACCACCGGAACAATCAGGATATCGGAAGCCATAATACTGTAATAGATAGTCGGATCGGAAATCCTGCCCGGAGGTAAGTCCATAAAAATCAGGTCATATTTGCGCTTGGCAAGCGTGAGTACCTTGTCAAAATAATCTTGCGGATTGGGCTGCGCCCAGTTGATGGCAAAAACATCGAAGGATTTAGGATTGTTTTCCTGAAGAAAAATCTGCTTCACGGACAGTTGCGGATCCGAATCAATAACGAGCAACTTTTTGTCTGTGCGATTATGAATGGCGGCAGCAGTCAGCATCAATAAAGTAGTTTTGCCCGAACCGCCCTTCAGGGTTACAAATGAGATAACTTTAGTACTCATGCAGTCTTTTTCTTTAGTTTGCAAGGTTACTAAAAAGATTTGATCTTGTACATAAGCACATCAGTTTAGCACGATTTCGGCAATGTATTTCACCGTATGGCAACACAAAAACGCAGGTGGTTTTTTATCTGGATCTGTTTCCTGAGCATCAGTGCGGGCTTTAGCCAAACAGTAACTCCACAGGAATGGGGCAGGCAGTTGCAACGTGAGCTGCCCAATGAACAAGAACGGGCGTATGCTATCTATCACTGGCTTACGCGAAACATCAGCTATGACTGGGATGCCTATTATGCACCGCGCAACCCCGACCAGAGCCCTGAAGCAGTGCTGCAACGCAGAAAAGCCGTCTGTGAAGGTTTTGCAGCGCTGTATCAGTTATTGGCCAGAGCAGCAGGACTGGAATGCTTTCAAGTGCGTGGCATCGTCAAAGGGGTACATTTTGAAATAGGCGACGAGATTGATCGTCCTAACCACGTTTGGAATGCAGTACGCATCAACGGCAAGTGGGAGCTGGTAGATGCAACATGGGGCGCAGGCGACGGCAAACAGCAAATGCCTAATGATACGTATTTTATGCTGTCGCCCGAAGAGTTTATCTTTACGCACTTCCCCGAAGAAGAACGCTGGCAACTCTTAGATCAACCGATTAGCCTTCATGCCTTTGAGCGCAAACCGATCGTTTACCCAATCTTCAGCGAATTGCAGCCGCAGTTGCTACACAATGCTGATGAACTAATCATAGAAACAAAGCGCGACAGTTTTCACATTCACCTACGGACACTTCCCACCGCAGTACTCATGGCAATAGTAGCCGATGCAAAAGGCAACCAGCGCGAAATCAGCGAAAACTACCGCGATAGGATCGGCAATATCCGCATCCCGATCGGTAATTTGCGCAAGGGCGAGTCTTACAGGCTCGATATTTTTGCCGCAGCAAGCGATACTGCCAACGAATTGCGACAGATGCTCACCTATTTCATCAACTATGGCGGCAATGCCCGATACACAACCCAAGCCAATAGCCGCGTGCGCATGGATAGCACAACAGCCATGCCGACAGGTTTTGTACAGGACTACGTCGAATTGCAAAGAAAAAAAGACTATCAAGGGGCTTTGGCACTACTGTACGACTATGCCACACGCTACAATACTAATGTTTGGTTACACACAGCCATCGGAGAGAACCTCGAGCAAACAGGGAAAGCAGAAGCTGCGGAAGCGAGCTACCTAAAGGCGCTCGGCTTGCAAAAAGACTACTACCGCGCCAACTATAATCTCGGAGTGTTGTATTACAACCGCGCCGTCAGGCTGAACGAGTCGCTGCGGCAGATGAAACCCGATGAAAGACAGGCAAAAAGCGATGCGATCAATGAGCAAGTCCGCGATTGGTTTGCCAAAGCAAGACCCTACTTACAAACAGCCCTGCAAAAGCGCCCCGACAACCAGCAGATCCAACAAGCGCTCCAACAGATCCAGCGAGTGCTCAAGTAAGATTTTGAACATCAAAAAACCCTCTCAGAAGTGCTTCTAAGAGGGTTTTTAGCGAAAAAGTGCCCAGAAGAGGATTCGAACCTCCATGCCATTACAGCGCCGCCACCTGAAGACGGTGCGTCTACCAATTTCGCCATCTGGGCTTTTTGTGGACACAAAGATGTTGTCCTTTGTTTGTATTTGCAATACCTTGCTTTAAAAAATTAGCCGACTTTTTCACTCACAGATGACCTTTACATGCTTTTGCAATTGACTACTATGAAACAGTTCATAAAAATGCCTGCTACAAATCGGGTTAAGTTTATTAACGGCTGCTGTTATGTAATTTTCGTCTCTGCATAAAATCAGATACTTTTGTCCGACCGAATCAGATTTCCTGCCTTTCTATGAAAGTACTGCTTAGCTGTCCGCCCATGATTGGGCAAATCCATGAATTTAGACACCTGTTTGAAGCCGAAGGTATCGAGCTGGTAATTCCCGATTTTGTCCAGACACTGACAGAACAGCAACTCATCGAGCTACTTCCACAGTTTGATGGCTGGATCATAGGCGATGACCCTGCCAACGAACGCGTACTGACCGCAGGCAAGGTAGGCAAGCTCAAAGCCTGCGTAAAATGGGGTATTGGCATAGACAATGTGGACTTCAAAGCCTGTGAAAAACTTGGCATTCCGGTTTCAAACACGCCTTATATGTTTGGAAATGAGGTAGCTGATCTGGCTGTTTCTTACGTGTTAGCGCTGGCTCGCCATACCTTCCTTATCCACAAGGGCGTTGTTGAAGGACGCTGGCCCAAGCCTCCCGGGATGAGCCTGCAAGGCAAAACCGTAGCTATCCTCGGCTATGGAGATATTGGCATGCATGTTGCCAAGCGCTTAACTGCCTTCGATATGCACCTGATCGCTTACGATCCTTACACCCGCTTTCGCGATAAAATTAAAGGTGTTGAGTTTCAGGCATTCCCTAACGGACTTTCCTATGCCGATTTCCTAATTATCACCTGTGCGCTTACGCCCGAAACCCGGCACTTAGTCAATGCCGGCACGATTGGCACTGCCAAAGACGGGATGCGAATCGTTAACGTATCGCGCGGGCCTGTGATAGAAGAAAAAGCATTGATTGACGCACTCAAAACGGGGAAGATAGCTGCTGCTGCCTTAGATGTTTTTGAGGAAGAACCCTTACCACTGGATTCGCCGCTGCGCAATTTTGAACAGTGCATCTTCGGTACGCACAATGGTTCTAATACTGTCGAAGCCGTCCATCGAGCAAGTATGCGTGCCATAGAAATTCTTTTCAAATTCTTAGGTATTGGGTAAAGTTATTATGATTAAACCGCTCATCTACAAGCTCTTAGGGCGACGCAACACCAAAAAGTTGTTCTACAAGTTGCGTCCTGCGAGGCAACCACATTTCTCAGAGGCAGAGATCATTGCTGACTTTTTCTTCGATTTTTTAAAGCCGACTCAACAGTGTGTGATGATAGATGTAGGTGTGCATTACGGAGAGTCGTGTGCAGAATATGCCGCTGCAGGCTGGCAGGTAATCGGCTTTGAACCTGATCCAAAAAACCGTGCTAAAATCCCCCCCATCAAGGGCTTGAAATTGTTTGATATGGCTGTCAGTAATCAGGACGACCAAGTGGTCAGTTTCTATACCAGCCGCGTATCGTCCGGCATCTCCTCTCTTTCTGCCTTTCATTCTTCTCATCTACCTGCCACACAGGTAAAAACTATTACGCTGCGTACCATCATACAAAAAGAGCAACTCAACCGTGTAGATTTTCTTAAAATTGACATCGAAGGACACGACCTCTTCGCACTCAAAGGATTTCCATTTGAAAGCATGACCCCTTCGGTAATTTTATGTGAATTTGAAGACTACAAAACCGTTTCCAATGGCTATACCTATACTACACTTGGCGACTTCCTACTGGACAAAGGCTATCTGGTTTATCTGTCAGAATGGCAACCAATTGTACAATACGGCACGCAACATCAATGGGACAGCATACGCCCCTACCCTACTCGACTCAACAATGCACAAGGATGGGGAAATTTTATCGCTGTCCTTCCCGCATTCAAAAGCCAATTTGAACAAGCGATGAATCGCTACTTAAACTTTATCCAGCAACACCAAACCCCCTGATTTCCCACCGTAAAATCATCATATATCATGGACAACACCAGCAAAGAGTTTCTTTACCGTTATCTGAACAACGCCTCGCCAACAGGATTTGAAACGCCCGGACAGCAAATCTGGTTAGACTATCTGAAGCCCTATACCCACAGCTATTTTACAGATACTTACGGAACGGCAGTAGCTGTCATCAATCCCGACCAGCCCTACAAGGTCGTAATTGAGGCACATGCCGACGAAATTGCATGGTTTGTAAACTACATTTCACCTGAGGGCTATATCTACATCATTCGCAACGGTGGATCGGATTATGTCATCGCACCTTCTATGCGCGTAAATATCCACACGGAAAAAGGCATAGTCAAAGGAGTTTTTGGTTGGCCTGCTATCCACGTTCGCGACGAAAAAGACGATCCAAAACCTTCACAGAAAACAGTTGTAATAGACTGCGGCTGCGAGTCGCGAGAAGAGGTGGAAGCGCTTGGCATTCATGTAGGCTGCGTTGTAACCTACGAAGACGGCTTGACCGAACTTAACAACAAGTATTTGGTCGGCAGAGCATTAGATAACCGGATAGGCGGCTTTATGATTGCTGAAACTGCGCGCCGTCTATATGAGAACGGTATCCAATTACCTTATACACTTTACATTGTCAACTCTGTACAGGAAGAAATCGGATTGCGCGGCGCTGAAATGATCGCACGCCGATTACAAGCAGACGTAGCCATATGCACCGACGTTTGCCATGATACAAAGTCGCCTTTGTATGACAAGATCAAAAGCGGTGAACAGGCTTGCGGAAAAGGCCCTGTGCTTACCTACGGGCCTGCAGTACAAAACAACCTGCTAAAAAATCTGATTGAGATTGCACAAAAGGAGAACATTCCATTCCAGCGGGCGGCGGTTTCGCGCAGCACGGGAACTGATACGGATGCCTTTGCCTACTCGACTGTAGGAACAGCTTCTGCACTCATCTCATTACCGCTCAAATACATGCATACTACTGTTGAGATGGCGCACAAAGATGACATAGAGAACATTATCCAACTAATGTATCATTTTCTAATCAATCTCCCTGCTGCCACCGATTTCCGCTATATCAAATAGCCAAATACAAAGAGGCTGTTCAAAAAGTAACACAAACTTTGGTCTGTAATTTGTTAATCAGTTGATAATCAAATAGATACAGACTGAAGTCTGTGCTACATTCATCCTTTTCGGACAGCCTCTTTTCTTTTAGTATTAAAATCAATTTTTATCGCTTAAAGCCGAGTACGGCAGCGCCGCAATAGCTTTCAGAGTCCTTAAATGTGAAGAGTATGTAATAAATCCCCGTTGAGCGACAGCGATACGTCCAGCCGGGGTAAGATTTTCCGTTGAGGTTATTGGTTGTCAATTCCTGACGCTGGTTGTCGAGCAGTGTAGCTATAATACCGTTAGCACCGCCGTCTTTACCCTCAATTCTAAGCATATAATTAGTGTCTTTACTAAAGACACAAGTGTACTCAATATTCTTACGAACGCCATTTTTTCCATCCACTCTGTAGCTTTTGACAAAGGTGTAACCCTGTTGCAATGCTTTCAGTGCTTTTTGGCTATACCCTTCAGCGTCGCATTGAGCAAAAGCACCCACCGAGAGGAAAAGTAGAGGCAGTAGTGAAGCTATCTTAGTTAGTATATTTCGCATATTAACAAAGGAAATTAAAAGAATTAAGGCTTGATAATTTTGTTGCGGATAGACCTAATCATACTGGTAATAGCCTGAACGTCAGCATCTTGAATGATGATTGTGCTAACTGTGTTATCTTCAGTAATGATTTCGCCGTTTACCACTTTTTGGGTTGGCTTGCCAACGACAGTCTTAATCTGGACTTTACTGTAAATCTTGTTAAGCTCTTTGAGATCCGCAATAAGCGTTGGGAAATTAGGCTTAGTTTTGTAAACATCCAGAATGGTCAAAATCTGCTCAAGTGCAATTTTTTGTTCACCAATGCGATCTTTCAACTCTTTGTTGTTGGTTTTCTGATGTACCAGCGTTGTTAGGTAAAGTGCTTCTATCCATCCTCCGGTCAAAATGAGAATCGTGAGATTTTCGCGTTTCTGATCGTTGAGATGGTTATGAATCTTCTCTAAGTTTTGCTGCGTAAGTTGTAAAAGCTCCTCCACATTACCACTGCTGGAGGCCAGCTCCTTGATTGTTTTATAGTCAAAATACTGCCCGATACCGAGATTATCTGCCAATTTCTTGACTGCATTGAGGTAATTGAGAACATCTTGGTTTTTGTCGTAGAGGTTTGCAAAGCCCAAATCTGTACTGTACACACCCAAGTTCAGCGCCTGACTGTAATTTGTGTTGTAGTTAGTAACCAGATTGTAGTCGTTCAGATTAGAGACGTTGTAGGGCGCTCCTATCCCCTTAATCAAAAATGAGGTTTCTATCGGCGAGGGGATGGCTTGCATGATGTTGGCCACAAGGTCATCCGATACTTGTGGTAATGCCTCGCTATCTGCTGATACTTTGCCACTTATGTTGTTGCCCTGCTGACCACTTTCGGGTGTATTGGCACTACAAGCAAGAATAAGTACCAGTGAGAATGACAAATATAATCTTTTCATAATAAAAACGAGTCTTGTAGTTATAGTAGCATTCACGGTTATCTTAGTTTTAACTGATCAAAAAAAAAGCCAAAAATAAGTGCGTACTTAAATTCACTTGGGAAGAGACGAGAGTTTACCAAATAGTTTAATCAATTTTCGCAACCACTCAAAGTAGAGTGTAATATACAAAAGCAAGGTCATTAGCCAAATAGCTATCAAGTTAAAATAGTAAGTGTCAATAAACTTACCACCCAGATTTTTAACAGGAGCGAAAAAGTGTGCGCGATAATCCCACCATCCGGCTGGAGTAGGAACTGCAAAAACAGGATCTGTGTTTTGAATGATGCTATTTCCCTCAATAAAGGTTTTGTCGAGTACGTTGTCGTTCTTGACAAACTCTGCGAGTTTATCATTGTGGTAAAGATCTTTCAACTTATTGATCGTCAGTCCACTGCCTTTACTTGCAGCCTGCTCCTCAAGCACCGCGATAATAGAATCGCGCTTATCTGCCATTTGTGCCTGTATCTGACCGTATGTAACATTCAACTGCCGAATGTAAGGTCTTACTTGTTCAATGGTTTCCTCGCTAAACAGAGAAACATCTTCAATCAGTGCTATCGCTTCCTCTTTTCCCAGCACAGGGGATTGATCTTTCCGCAACTCATTGGCTACGATCATTAGTTTTTTGCGCTTTTGTTCTTGCTCAGAGGGGATTTTACTTTCGCTCAGCTCACCGGCTTCTGTCAGTAGCTTCTCTATTTTGGGCAGCCAGAATGAAGTCTTATAGTTAGCTGCACTTTCGCGCTGATCTATCTCATAGAATATGCGCTCGTAGGGATTAGACTTGAATTGCTCTACGCAAATCGCCTCGTATGCCCATCGGGATGCCCATATATCTGTTATTAGCGGGGTTTTGCCCTTAGACGCAATTGCGTTGTTGAGTTTATCGAAACTGAAGATACCACCGCTCAGAATCATCTGCGGAATCAGCAATAAGGGAATCAACACATAAACCGTAACGGCGCTATCAAATGCCGAAGAAATATTCAACCCTAAAACATTGGCAAAGCACGAAACAGAAAATAACACTAACCAATAAGTCATGTACTGTTCGCTGATCCCCAAAATCAAATTGCCGATCACAACAAAGGACAGCGTTTGAATAGCAGATAAACTAAACAGTATGATCAACTTTGAAAACAAGTAGCTCGTACGGCTCAGATTGAGGAAAGACTCTCGCTTTAAAATTTTGCGATCGCTGATAATTTCTTCTGCACTAACAGTCAAACCCATGAAAAGAGCAATAATAATACATATGAGGATATAGGCAGGTATGTTATCGTTGTAGCGAAATACGTACTCACCCTTTCCAAGACTGTCTTTGTAGCGAATTACGAGCGACATTAGCAAGGCAAGTGCCGGTGCTTCTATAAGATTGACAGTCAGATACTGCTTATTGCTGATTTTTGCAATTGCATCTCTGGTCGTAAATATCGCGGTCTGTATCAACTTGGATGGAATCTGTAAACTTTTAGGTGGTTTTTCGCGAACTTCTTCTACCCGCTCCACTCTAAAGTTGTTGTGATACATCTCGCTCCACTCTTCAGGTGTAATCTTCCTTTTGTTTGTAAATTCACCGTATTCGTCTACTACACGCGCTTCGATAATATTAAAAATCTGCTCCGGATTAACATTACCGCAGGTCATGCACTGACCACGCTCACTACCAACCTGCCGCGTTGCCTTCTTGAAGTATGTAATAGCCTCTATCGGATTGCCATAGAAAACCGGATAGCCGCCTGTATCGAGAATGTACATCTTATCGAACATCTTGTAGATGTCGGAAGAAGGCTGGTGGATAACCGTAAAAACGAGTGTGCCTCGCAGGGAAAGTTCCTTGAGCAAGTCAATTACATTTTCTGAATCGCGCGAGGAAAGCCCCGAAGTAGGCTCATCTAAGAACAGGATGCCCGGCTCGCGAATGAGCTCCAATGCAATATTAAGTCGCTTTCGTTGGCCACCACTGATCTTCTTGTTGAGTGGATTGCCTACTTTCAAATGCATGATCCGATCCAGTCCGAGGCTCTCTAATACAGCAACCACTTTGGTGGTAATCTCATCGTTGTTTAAGTCCTTAAAGCATAGCTTTGCATTGTAGAAAAGGTTTTGGAATACTGTCAGCTCTTCAATGAGCAGATCGTCCTGCGATACGTATCCGATCACTCCCTCAACATTTTGTTTTTCTAGTGGATCGTGGATATTAAAGCCATTGATCGTTACTTTTCCTTTGTAGGGGGTCTCGAGCGCAGCCATTACGTTGAGCAGGGTTGTCTTACCTGCACCACTGGCACCCATAATGCCAATTAGCTTACCTGCACCTTCTGATATGTTAATGTCGCGCAAGCCAATTACATCATTGGGAAATTTAAACCAAACGCCGTCTACGTTGAATGAGATATTATTTTTGACCGTATCAGCTTTGTATTTACTGACCAGATCGCTGTAATATAACGGTGTACCCTTAGGAGTTTTGATAATGCTGCCATTGGAAAACAACACGATGCTGTTGCGTTTTACCAACTGTCCGTTCAGATAGATCTCATCGTGTCCGGTATATTTAATGAAATACAACTCTACACTTTTTACACGGATAAAAATGATTTCGCCGTCCAACTTTCCACTGTCTATAAAGCGCTTCTTGCTGCCTTTAGCAGGTGGCTCATCATCAAAAACAAGGATATCTTCCGAATCTAATGCTGAAGAATGCTCTTCTATGGCAAAAGACTCCATGAGTCTATACTCTTCCTTAGGAATGTTGAAAACAGAGGCAACTGTCTGAATAATTTCCATCCGCTGGGCTGTGAAACTGCGATTAGCCCCAACCATTTCCAGCAGTTTAAACAGCACAATGACTTTCTGTTTCTGGGTAAGTGTTTTATTGATTCGGCGACACAGGGAGAGTACGCGAACAGCTTCATTAACGCGGGTTACTCTTTTTTTGCGCTCAACTTTGGTGTCGCCGTCGTCTGAATCGTCTTCAATACCATACTCGGCATACTTATCGTACAGCGCCAAATATTCCGACATTGTTTCCGAGTCAAGATCCTGCTGATAGAAACTGATAATAAAATTTCGCTCAGCTTCGCTCACACCAGTATCTTGCTTGGAGATAATGGCAAAAAGTTGGGTTAGTGCTTTAAGTATTTCCTCACTCATGGTAAGTCAGACTTTCTTGCTCTTTTAAGCAAAACACTGCAAAGTTTTCGCATTCCTAATTCAAACCTTGCAGTGCTATCGTTGTTGCAAAAGGTAATTAATAGGATTTAAACTCAAACGGGACATTTTCGACCAATTCTGAAAATTCTTCGCCGGCCTCTTCCATGTCTTCGTCGTCTTCGTGGTAATACCAGATGACGCGTGCGCCAGGGATGCCATCCAGTTTGGAAAGTATATCTAAAATCAGCTTAGAGGAGGCTGTATTGAAGTATTCAAGTTTAAACAAAAAATTTGTCTCCGGATTGGGTACAGTCTGATACCTGTCAAGCCATTCTAATATGGGTGCGTAAAATTCCGCAGCATCTTCCGGCAAAGACCTTCCAGAGATCTCAAATAACGCCTTTTCTTTGTCTAAAATGATTTTAGGCGTATCTTCAGTACCTTCTAAATTGATGATTTCCATTGATTTGTGAATTAGCCGTTTGATCGTGAAATAGTGGTTCTGAGAGAAAAAAAGGAAAGTGTATCGTTGATCGGCTCAAAGTCGTAGCGCAGTTTATGTCCTGACTTTCGCGCCATGTCTATAAAGCCAAGACCTGCCCCGCCCTTAGCAGAAAGTTCGCCGTTTTTGATAATTTCTTTGTATAGGTCTTTCAGTCCGTCTTTGTCTAAGCTATTGATGTGCGCCAACCGTGCCGAAAGATCATCCACACGATCCTTAGGAACAGCATTACCTGAAGTAATGACATATTCATTGTTATGCTTTCCAATCATAAATATAGCGCTATTTTTACCGTAGCTCTCTGTATCGTATGATTCGGCGTGCTTACAAATGTTCTGCAAGCACTCTACCATTACATTGAATACTTTTCTCTTAATGGATGCTTCTTCTCCAAAGGCATCCATATTACGCTCAGCCATAGCTAAAACCGATTTTGTTATTTCTTGCGTAAACTCGCCTTCATACACTAAAATCAGATTTTGCCTGAGCATTATCTTGTGCAAATCATAAATATATTTCATTGCATGATCAGATTTGAATTGCAAAGTAACATTATAACAACGATATTAGTTGAAAAAAGTAGCGCTCGTTGATTTGGTGGTTCAATTTAGCACTTTTTAAATATTTCGCATCCGGTTGCTTTAAAATTTAATTCCGATCAGCAGCACGTCGTCTGTTTGCGCATGTCCACCGCGCCATTTCTCGAACGACTGATCGAATATTTTACGTATCTCATTCATCGGCTTTTCGTGATGCTCCGCAATGATTTCTCTGATCTGACGCGGTGAAAACTTCTTGTTATCAGCACCGCCGAACTGATCGGGTAAACCATCGGAGAACATATACAGCGAGTCGCCTTTGCCTACAGTAAATTCATGGCTGGTAAAGCCTGTACGGTTGCGGATCTGCCCGCCACCGATCGGGAACTTATCGCCTTTGATGATTTTCAGTTCGCGGTCTTGTACCACATACAGCGGACGATGCGCACCGGCATATTGCACCCTACGAGAAACCATATTGATTTTACAAAGGGCAATATCCATCCCATCGCGGGTAGTGGCATTGACATCCTGACGGAGCGTGCGGGTTACGCCTTCGTTGAGCAGGTCGAGGATATGTCCAACATTGGAAGCATTCTGCGCCGTAACTACGTCGTTCAAAATAAAATAGCCAATCAAAGATATCAAAGCACCCGGCACGCCATGCCCTGTACAATCCACAACGGCAATAAAAATGTCATTACCTTTTTGAAGGAACCACGGGAAGTCTCCGCTTACTACATCGCGCGGGCGGTAATAGATAAATGAGTTAGGCAATACTTTCTGAATGGTAGCTGTATCGGGCAGAATGGCGCTCTGGATTCGCCGCGCGTAGTTGATACTTTCTGTGATCTTACGGTTAATGGAAAGAATTTCCATCTCTGCCTCTTTGTTTTCGGTAATATCGTGCGATACGATGAGTACAGATTCTATTTCATTGTTCTCATTTTGCTCGGGAATGGCGTTCACCTGCATGATCCGATTGCCGGTTAGTGCAGGGAATGGCATTTCCGTTTTGATGATCTTATTGGCAGATATGGCGTTGTGCAGCAGTTGCGCCCACTGTTGGATGAGTGTTTCCTGAAGTCCTGTTTCCTGAATTCGTTTGCCAACCAGTTCTGCAGGCGCTTTACCGGTGTAGGAAGTAATGACAGGATTGATGTAAAAAATGCGTCCCTCAGCGTTGATCCTAGTAATGAGATCAGGTGAATTCTCGGAAAGCGCCTGCATTTGTCCGCGCATACGAGCTTCGCGTTCTGCCAACAAACGTTCGGTGATGTCGCGATAGTTGACCACAATGCCCTGAATCGCCGGATCTGAAAGCAGATTGTTACCTGTAGCTTCCAACCATATGGTTTCACCGTTTTTACGGAGATACTCGAACTGCACCATTACTTTCTCATCCGGATCTTCCAATAGGTCGCGGAACATCTGGCGGGCAATGTGGACGCTGCCGGGATGTACATATACAATGTCATTGATGCCAATCATCTCTTCCTGCGTGTATCCAAGGATACGCTCTACCGAAGGACTGATATAGCGGATGTAGCCGTCTTCTTCATAAATAGTAATTACTTCGGATGCGTTCTCTAAGAGCAGTTGCATCCGCTTTTGCGAACGGTTTACTTCTTGTATTTGATCTTCCAACTGAGCATTGGTGCGGCGTAGTTCTTCCTGCGTAGCCTCCATAATGATGGCGTTTTCGCGCAGGGTTTTCTGACGGGCTTGCAGTTCATCGCCCATTTGCTGGGCTTCTGCCAACAGCCGCAGCGTGCGTTCGTTGATCTTAATGTTAAAAATAGTACGCGCTGTAATGGTGCTAATTTCTTCTACAAACTTTATTTCCACCTCGCTAAAGCGTTCAAAACCGGCAAGTTCGATCACGCCGTAGGCTTTTTCATCGGTGATCAGCGGCACAAAAAGCAAACACCCCGGCTTGCGATCACCCAAAATACCCGACGAAATAGTCATATAGTGCGATGGTATTTCTGTGCGGAGAATGGTATCTGCTTCGATCACTGCCTGCCCTACAAGCCCTTCTCCGATGCGAAAACTACTTTTGAGGTATTTGCGCTTGGCATAGGCAAAAGAAGCTGTTAGTTCTATCAGTTGCTCGCCGTCGGGTTGTTCGTTTATTACGTAAAAAGCTCCCTGAACAGCCCCAATTTTCTTAACCACATATGCAATTACTTCATAGCCAACTTCTTCTAATTGGTTGCTGGAACGCAGGATTTGGCCTATTTCGGCTACACCTGAAACGATCCAGTTGTGCTCGTTGTCGCGCTGTT
Source organism: Rhodoflexus sp. (assembly GCF_053489755.1). Lineage (NCBI taxonomy): Bacteria > Pseudomonadati > Bacteroidota > Cytophagia > Cytophagales > Thermoflexibacteraceae > Rhodoflexus > Rhodoflexus sp. The sequence goes on along the minus strand of NZ_JBRCHD010000010.1, from coordinate 15,174 downwards.
CTGCCCGCTGAATATTGTCGCGCATAGTGATCAGCGCGTTGCCAAGCATATCATCGCTGCTAGCAGGCTGAAACGCCACGTCGTATCGTCCTTCGCCTATTTGACGGGCAAAATTGGCGTTATTCTTCAATATGTTTACCAGATTGCCAACCGCACTTGCCATTTCGCCAATTTCATCTTGGCTTTGAATAGCTACCTTTTCGGGGAGAATGCCCTGCGCCACCAGCCTAAGCGTCGCTTTGAGCGACTGGAGCGGCGTGGTCAGATAACTGGAAAAGATCAGTGAAATAGCAAAAGCTACCAGTAAAATAAAAACTCCGGCAAATAGAAACGACAACAGCAGTATATTCAGCTGTTTGTCTAACTCCTCCTGATCCATTTTGACGACCAGCCCCCACTCAACCCTTGGCAGATGTCGCCAAACGGCTAGGGCTTTCTTATCGCGGTAGTCTTGCAAAATGCCAAAGCCGGACTCTCCCAAAGCTGCCAGGTAAACAGGATCGGGATCGCTTTCATCTATGATAAACGACTGGGTAAGCAATGGAAACGAAGAAAGACGCGGCTTGTTGATATAGTCCAACTTATTACCTGAAAGTTTGCTCAGGATAATTTCGCCTGTATTGCCCAGCCCGAGTGTATCGTTTGTAAAGTGATAAACTTTAGACATATCAAACTCGGCTACCACATGCCCTATGACCTGCTCATTGAAATCGAGCACGGGTATGGCTACACTCAACAAGGCCCGCTTTTCGGAAATCTTATTGATTGAACCGTAGTATATTTTTTTGCTTGCATTGAGTTTAATCTGATCGTAGTCAGGGAAGTTTTCACCCACCAGCAAGTTGTCCACACTTTTATTGGTTTTGTAAATAATTAGCCCTTGCGAGTTGAGCAGTAGAATATTGTTGTAACCATAAATTTCTTGGATAGGCACCAGATAATCGTTCAAGCGGCGTTCGATGATGAAGTAAGCACTATCTAGATTGTTGATTGCGCTTGCCTGCAAGAGGCTTTGAAGTACTCTGTTCGAGCTTTGGATCACTCGCATATTGTACTCCAGTTGTTCGAACATGTCATTCAACTGCGAACTTACAACGGAGCTTTTTAGGTTGAGCGATTGTAAAAAGCCCTGTTCAAAGGCATCTTTCCCAAAACGATAAGACAGAAAGGTTACAGCAAAAATAACGATCATTACTACGCCGAGTAACAATATGGATATCTTACTTCCTATCTTGATTTCGTTGAACATAGATGGTTTACTGTAGTATCAGTAGGTTTATGCGTCCTGTGTACCTTTTTCCTGTGTGTGAGTATTACTGAACAAGGGACTCGACAAATGTATATTTTTTTGCAGGGTTTCTAAAAAGTTTTCTGAAAGTTGTTTGAACATTCCCAGTTCGATTACACCAACAACATTGCCTTGTTTGTCTGAAACAGGCAGGATCAGCAACGATACGGGCGAGGAAGCACCCAGCCCTGTTTTAACAGGCAGATAATTTTCAGGCACGGGATGTATGTAGAGTAATTTGCCTGACCGCGCCACTTGTCCCGTGAACCCCTCCCCATATGCCAGCGGCTCGGCAGGCAATGGTTGAGAAAGTGCATAGCCGGCAACCCCGCAGAGTGTTTGCGAGTAGCTGTCGCAAATAAAACATGCACCGGCAACGGCTTCTGTTGTGCGGCAAACTGCTGTCAGGAGCTTGTGCAGACGCTCATTAGTTGTATCTTTTTGTAGATCTGACTGTTCTAAAATTGCTTCTATTTGCGCTCTGACCTGTTCGGCAATGAGGCGCTCAGCCTGCTCAGCTGTTGGCGCTGCGTCGGTGCTACGCTGCTGCTGGCCGTTGTCAGTTGTGCGTTCTACATATATAACATTGGACTGGTTGGTCTTATTGGCGTAAACGGACAGCATAATTACTAAAAGTAGCGCAGTAATAAGTTCCAACGATACATAAACGAAAACATTTTTCACAACTGCATTAGCCGCCTCTAATCGTTGTGCAGGGCTTCCTTTGATGCTGAGCGCATCGGACAAGTCCTGCGGCACTACATAGCCGATGTGATACAGCGTGTACAGCAAACCAACAGCAAAGGCAAGAGCAAGTATGGTCAAGATGATCCTCATAGTAGGTTGCGTTTAATATTGCGCCATTTTGCTGGCACGGTCAAGTTCGAGTAAAAATTCGATAATCTCATCTATTTTCAAAATCAAATCTATTTTGGTCTGCGCCAGAGCAGCGTTGGGCATAGCATTGATCGTACTTTCATTAGGATCCTGAACGATTGTCATGCCGCCTTTTTGTTTGATACATGCCATGCCGTATGCGCCATCTTTATTGGCACCGGAAAGCAATATGCCCACCAGTTTGTCGCGAAACACATAGGCTGCGGTCTCAAAAGTATAGTCAATGGCAGGGCGGGAGTTATTTTCCATCTCTTCGGTAGAAAGCGCGATACTGTTGCCCAGTTCAAGCGACATATGATAATTGGCAGGCGCTAAGTAAATATGCCCCCGCTTGATAGATTCCTTGTCGTAAGGCTCTGTAACGGGCTTAGAACTTTTGATAGAAAGCGCTTCAACAAAACCATTGCGAACGTGTTTTAGCCGGTGCAGGCAAAGAAATATAGGCAGGGGGAAATCTTTGGGCAACTCTGCAAGGATTTTATTAATCCCCTGAAAGCTACCTGCCGATCCGCCTATTACTACTGCTCTATATTTGTTGCTTACCTTGTATCTCCCAAACATGGCTCTGTGAAACCTTGTTCCAACCGTTAGTCCTTGATTTTCTTGTAAATTTTTTCCTCGTTATTAATCACAATGAACTTACTTGCTATGTCGCACCAAATCAGCGATTCTTTAGAACCGATTGCCAAATAGCTGTATTTGAACATACTCTCATGCAGTTTAGTAAGCACTGCATTTTGTAGGGTTTGGTTGAAGTAGATCATTACATTGCGGCAAAGCACCAAATCGAACTTGGAAAAAACGGCACCTTGTACCAAGTCGTGCTTCCGATAGGTTACATTCTGGAGCAGCGACTTCTCAAAAACAGCCTCCTGACCCACCTCGCGGAAGTATTTCTTCAGATTCAGCGGCGAGCCATTTTCCGAACCAAATGCGGTTGTATAGTTTTTGTTATTCAGATCCATGTTTTTCAAAGCAATCGAAGCTGTCTTTGCTTTATTAATAATAGCAGTATCAATATCGGTAGCTGTTATTTTTGCCTTGTCCAGAAATCCCATTTCATGCAGCATAATCACCATAGAGAGTACTTCTTCGCCCGAAGAACAGCCTGCGTGCCAAATGCTGATGCGGTCGTGGTTCAGGATGATGTTGGGGATAATCTGCTCTTTGAGTACTTTCCAAAAAGTAGGATCGCGGAACATTTCCGTAACGTTTACTGTGATCTCGGAAATGAATTCCTCAAAGAATGATGGTGTAGTATCCAGTATTTGAATTAGTTTATCAACCGTTTTGAACTTGTAAAGATCTAATACGCGCTTGATGCGTCTGCGAAAGGACGACATTGCATAATCTTTAAAGTCATAGCCGTATTTGTCCTTGATCAAGTCGGTCAGTCGCCGAATATCGGTTATTTCAATATCCAATTCAGTGGACATAAGCAAGCAGTTAGTAAAAGAGGTTAGAAATTCTTAGTTTGTTTGCTAACGCTTAGCTGTTGGTATTATTGTCTTTAAAAGCCTTGCGCGGCTTGAGATTCAATAACTGGAACAGTTCTCTGTCAGCATCTACCTCAGGGTTGGGTGTAGTGAGCAATTTATCACCTGCAAAAATTGAGTTTGCACCTGCCATAAAGCAAAGCGCCTGCTCCTCTTGGCTCATGCTTATCCTGCCTGCCGAAAGGCGTATCATTGCACGCGGCATAATGATACGAGCAGTAGCAATCATACGCACCATGTCCCATACAGGAACGCGCTCCTGATTTTCCAGCGGCGTACCTTCTACCGCAACCAGTGCATTAACCGGAACCGACTCAGGATGCTCGGGTAAATTAGACAGCGTAAACAACATACCAATGCGGTCGTCGTGGGTTTCTCCCATGCCGATAATACCGCCCGAACACACCGAAATTTTGGCTTGACGCACATTTTCCAGCGTCTTTAGTCGGTCTTCGTAGGTTCTTGTAGTGATAATGTTATTGTAGTAGCCTTCGCTGGTGTCTAAGTTGTGGTTATAGGCATACAAACCTGCTTCCTTGAGGCGAAGCGCCTGCTCGTGGGTGAGCATACCCAGCGTGCAGCAAACTTCCATACCTAACTCATTGACACCTTTTACCATTTCAATGACTTTGTCGAAGTCGCGGTTGTTGCGTACCTCGCGCCAGGCAGCGCCCATGCAGAAACGCGTGCTGCCGCTGTTGTATGCTTGGCGCGCTCGCTCTAATACCGTTTCTACATCAAGGAGCTTGTGGGTATTGACACCCGTAGAGTAGCGGGCTGCCTGCGGACAATAGGCGCAATCTTCGGGGCAGCCTCCCGTTTTCACGGACAGCAGCGTGCAGACCTGCACCTCCTGAGGATCGTTATAAATGCGGTGTACAGTTGCCGCACGATAGATTAGGTCTAACAGCGGCGAAAAGTATATGTCTCTGATCTCTTCGATTGTCCAGTCGTTGCGGATCGCTCCTTGTAGGGTATCCTGTAAAAGCGTGTCTGATGTAGCAGTAGCTGCGGCTGTATTCATCATTCAAAAATTTGATTAGTGAGCAAAAATAGCATTATATCGCATATAAATTGTACAGACATACAAAATCGTAGTACAGATGCGTTTTTAAGGTAAAAAGTCATTTCTTTGTACCCTGTGCGAAGGCAGAACTCCTCTGTTAGTTCGTTCAAGTTTTGCATTTGACCTCATACAACCTCGTTTACTATGCAAAAACAGTCCGTTAACCATTTTTCTGTTCGCGGTTTGGCTGACCTTGCAGCAGTAGTTCTCCAACTTACTGTCGTATTGTGCTATATCTTCACCAATAATCAAACTACGCTGAAAGATGAAATACTCTACGGCGGGCTATCGGTTGTTATATTGCTGATTTATCTGATACTGGTTTATGGTTTGATTAATCCGCTAATTAAACTTTCCAACGCTATAGAAGCGATTGCTAAGGGAGCTTACCACACAGAAGTGCCTTACTATAATAGTCGCCTGTTTATCAAATTCCACCGAACTGTTACCAACATCCGCGATAATCTTAGCGCAGCCCATGCGCTGGTTATGGATATGATTCAACTCAAGGTTGATAATCAGGCAGACTATTTTCGCTTTCTGCAAACGCAAGATAATCCCTTAGCTAAGGCACTGGCACAATTGCACGAACAAGATGTTGCATTTGCTATCAAAGAGTCGGAGCGCTCGTGGGCAACGCAGGGCGTAGCCAAATTTGTGGAAATCCTCCGCTCTAGCAATCAAACCATAGAAGAGTTAAGCCATCAGATCATTTCCAACCTCGTTAAATACATTGGCGCTCATCAGGGCGGTATTTACGTAGTCGAAGCTGACGAAGTAGGTTTGGACATCTTGCGTCTGACAGGAATTTATGCAGGTGATCAGGAATTGCTGGGAACGACTTACAACCTCGGAGAAGGTTTGGTCGGTCAGGCTTTTGAAGACAAAAGGACAATCCTTATCAACGACCTCTCGGCAGGCCAACTGATTGTGCGCTCGGGCATCGGCGAGGCGCCACCCAAATCCCTGCTGATTGTACCGGCAATCGTTAACGACAATGCCTTTGCCATCATAGAAATTGCCTCCTTTTCCCATTTTAAGCCTTATCAAGTGGAGTTTGTCGAGCGGCTTGGTGAAAGCATTGCTGCAGCGATTTCAAGTTCTATTGCTGCGATGCGCAACCGACGGCTGCTGGAGGAGTTAAGCATCCAGACCGAACAAATGCGCGCGCAGGAGAATCTCATGCGCCAAAATGTAGAGCAAGCCTTCCAGATGCAGGCAGCATTGGAAAAGCAGTTGAGCGAAATGAGTAGAATGAAAGAAGAAGAGCAAAAACGCATGAATGCCCTCCGTGCTACCCAGCAAAAAATGCTCGAGCGAATCCTGCAAAAACACAAAGAACAACTGGCACAGAAAGACGCTGAAATAGCAGCTTTGAAACAACAGATTGAACAATCCGATACTACTGCGTAAATTTGTGTTATGAAAAAGTTCATCTTGTTGCTCAGCCTCTATGCAAGCCTCGCAATCTTTGCTTACGGACAAGACCAAAATAAAATCGCCGTTACAGAAAACGATTATGCCAACAATTCCGTAGAAATGGCTGATACCTTTCGCAAAGAAGGTAAGATATATGTAGTTGTAGGCACGCTCGGAACCGTACTTGCGGGTATCATTGTTTATCTAATAATATTAGATCGTAAAATCACCAAACTCGAAAAGTCAGAACAATGAAAAAATCACACATATTCGGATTAGTTGTTATCGCCATTGCTGTTTCTATTATCATATCCTCTGCGGGCGAGGCGAGTCAGTATGTTTCTTTCAAAGAAGCCTTTGCCATGGCAGCAGATGGCAACGATGCTAAGGTGCATGTAGTAGGTCAGTTGCAGCGCAATCCGTCCGGTGATGTAGTGGGCATTATTTACGATCCGCATAAAGACCCTAACTACCTCGCATTTACGATGGTAGATAATAATAACGAGGTGCATCAGGTCGTGTGCTACAACCCGCCGCCCTCTATGCAGGATTTTAAACGCTCCGAACAGGTGGTAGTTATCGGGCGCGTTCGCGAAGGGCAATTTATTGCCAGTGAAATCCTGATGAAATGCCCTTCTAAATACGAAGACGGAGAAATTAAAGGATAAGCCTTTCGGTTGTTCAGATGCCTGATATTATCCGACTGCTGCCGGACAGCCTTGCCAACCAGATTGCAGCCGGAGAGGTGGTGCAACGCCCCGCCTCTGTAGTTAAAGAACTGCTCGAAAATGCCTTAGATGCTGGTGCAACACAGATCCAAATAGCTGTGAAAGAGGCAGGTAAGGCACTTATACAGGTTACGGACAACGGAAGTGGCATGAGCCAAACCGATGCGCGTATGTGCTTCGAGCGACATGCCACTTCCAAAATTCGACAGGTGGACGATCTTTTCAAGATCCGAAGTTTTGGCTTTCGCGGCGAGGCAATGGCTTCTATTGCTGCTGTTGCGCAGGTAGATCTGAAAACCTGCCATGCTGAAAACGGGCTTGGCACACAAATCATTATAGAAGGCTCAAAAGTTGTATTACAAGAGCCTTGCGCACATCCAAAAGGCACGCAAATCAGTGTCAAAAATCTTTTTTTCAACGTTCCGGCAAGACGCAACTTCCTCAAATCCAATCAGGTAGAGTGGAAACACATCGTCGAGGAGTTTACGCGCATCGCACTGGCACATCCGGAGGTCAGCTTTGAACTCTGGCACAACGGTACGGAGGTTATGCAACTCCGACCGGGCAAACTCGCACAGCGCATTGTTGCTCTGTTTGGCAAAACGTGGAAGGAAAACCTGCTGCCCTGCCGCGAAGAACTGAGCGACACGTCGCTGTATGGCTACGTAGGCAAGCCTGAAGCAGCCCGCAAGACACGCGGCGAACAGTTTTTCTTTATCAACAATCGCTTCATCAGGCATCCCTACCTGCACCATGCCGTTATGACCGCCTTCGAGCGACTGATCCCTGAAGGCAGCTACCCGTTTTATGTGATCAAACTCAGTGCAGATCCTGCTACGATTGATGTAAACGTGCATCCTACTAAAACTGAGGTTAAGTTTGAAAATGAGCGCAGCATGTATGCGCTCGTGCAGGCTGCCGTGCGGCAAGCACTGGGTGTGCATCACCTCAGCCCTGCAATAGATTTTGAACTGGATGCCAATTTCGACCAACCCGGCCGCATGACTGACCAGCAGGATGACACACCGCTTTCGCCTGCCGAATATGAGCTTTTTCGTTCGCATACGGTATCTAATAAAAAGCAGCAAGGATGGGAACAACTCTATCCTACCCCTAAACGTCCGTTGGCACAGCCGGAAACCTACAGAGAGCCAATGCCGCCGCTTGCAGAAGTGCCGGGATTGCCTGAACTGACAACACACACAGCGCCGCAGTTATTCTCCGCAGATACCGGCACCCTACTCAAACCCGGGCTTCAGTTGCTGCATGGGCGCTATATTCTTAGCCAGGTCAAGTCGGGGCTGATGCTGCTGGATATACGCGCCGCCTATGAACGGATTTTCTACGAAGACCAACTCCGCAGATACGGCAGCGCTACCAAAGAAGATGCGCAGCCACTGCTTTTTCCCCAGCCGATTGAACTTGCCCCTACCGATCTGGCACAGGTGAGTGCATTTAGCGAGGAACTGGTGCGTCTGGGTTTGCAAATAGAACTATTGGACAGCAACAGGCTGCTTTGCAAAACCGTTCCGGCAGGCTGGGAAACAATAGACCCTGTGGCAGTAATTACCGACCTGATCCAACAGGCCGCGCATTTTACCGATCGCCTGCGTTTGGGCAAGCGGGAGAGCATTGCCGCAATCGTAGCAGGCAGGCAGGCAGCCCGCGCACCCCTACCCTACTCCGACGACGCTATGCAGGCACTCATCAATCGCCTGTTTACTTGCCAGCAACCCAACTACACGCCCGATGGAAGAAAAACGACCTCCATTATCAATCTGGATACCTTAGAAAGTCTTTTCATATGAACCATGCTTTACGCTACTGTCTGTTTTTGCTTCTCAACTTATCTGCCGTACTGCAAGCGCACGCCGGTTCACTCGTTCAGGACAGTACCCTACTGCCCGAATTCTTTGGCATAAAGGGCATCATTGCAGACAGCCTAAGTCAGCGACCAATAGCAGCAGCATGGATTTTCGTGAATCAAACCTCATTAGATACCATTAGCCTGCGCAATGGTAGGTATCAGCTCAGCCGCATTCCTATGGGCGCACATGAAATTATCGTTACAGCAGCCGGCTATGCTCCGCGCCGCCTCTTGGCTTGCGGTACATCACAGCTGCCCCTGCCCGATACCATCCGCCTGTTGCCCATACAACCTACGCCTGTCAACGAACTCATGGCGCGTACCTCAGATAAACGCTGGCAGTTATTTTATCAGCGCTTCAAAGAGCATTTCATTGGCACTTCGCCCTTTGCAGGCGAGGTTAAAGTACTCAATCCGTGGGTATTATACTTTGAAGAAACCAGCAAAAACGAGTGGCGGGCACTCACCGACGAGCTGCTCATCGTTGAAAATATGGCGCTGGGCTATCGGCTCAAGTGCTACATCGAACAATTAGCTGTTGCAGGCAAAATTTCAGTTTTTGACGGTGGCATTTTCTATGAGCCTATCAAAACCTTAGACAACCGCATAGCTGACCGATGGAAGGCCAATAGGCAATTTGCCTATCGCGGATCGCTGATGGAGTTCCTGCGCCGCCTGACTGTAACTGACAGCGACTCGCTCTACAAAGCCTTTCGTCTCCGTGGGACAGAGAATTTTTACCACACGGCAATACCTGCCCCGCAATTTGCAACAACTTTTCAGGCAATCAAAAAAGTTGAAACGCCCCCCTACGAATTCCGCCTGTATTTCAACCGCGATCATTTGCAGATTAACTACATGGGTTTAGGTGAGGATATGGCCTATCGGCGCTTTGTCAATCGCATCACCAAAATTCAGCGAATGCCCGAAAAGTTCAGGGCATCGTGGCTGGCTTCCCGCAGCGAGGAGGTGGTTTTTAATCGCCTCGGTTATTTTAATAATGCCCTTGAAGTTGAGTTATACGGTTATTGGGAATACCTCCGCCTTGCCGACCGCCTGCCCATCACTTATTTCCCGTAGCGTATTTCCCAAATTCTTTTACGCGACGAATTAATGCTGAAATGAATCATACGCCATGCAGTTTTTATCCCGTAGGGATTGGTATTATGCGCAAAAAAGCGCAACGTCAAAACAAAAAAGTCTGTCAGGCTTCGAGAAACCTGACAGACTTTTTGCTAAAAAGGCAATAGGTATAATTTCTTATCTATGCGCCTATCTGTCCCAAAACACCAGATCGGTGATAGCAGCAGGCCCCGCAGCAGCTACAGAAGCAGCATTGGTCTGTGTTTCTGTGATTGGGTATGGCCAGCGGCGCGGGAAGCGACCCTGCGTGAAAGTCTGTGAATTGTTGGCAATGGTCAGCGCAGGAATGCCGCCCGGAGTCTGTGGAGTTACCATTCGCCTCCAGTCTGTCCATGCTTCAGGATCGAGGAACAGGGCAATGTACTTTTCGGTCATAATTTTTTCAAGCGTGATACTGGCAGCCGTCTCGCTGGCATGAGCGGCGATGTAAGCGTTGTTTGCTGCTGTATTGGTGGTCAGTCCGACAGTAGCAATTGGCGCGGTCATCTTAGCAATAGAAGCACGAACAGCCTCGTTGTGCGCAGCTGCAGCGCGTTCGCGGTTGCCAAGGCGAAGCGCAGCCTCTGCCTCAATGAATTTCACCTCTACGTAGGTAATCAGATTGGCAGGCGTTTCAGGGCGATTGAAGTATGGGCCGGGTAACGAAGCCTGTAAGTTTTGCGGGCCTCCCGCAGGCGAGCCTACAAAAGTCCCTGCTGCAGTAGTACGAGCATAGAAGGGCAATCGTGGATCCTGACGGCTTTGCATCAGATTGACCATAAAGGTGGATAAACGAAAACCGTTGCCAAAGCTACTGTTGAGCGCTGCAAACCAAGGCGAGGGCGTATTGACTGCTGTACCGAATACGATGCGGGCATCCTGTGCGTTGGAAGTAATTGCGCCCGCGTCAATTGCAGCCAGTGCGCGCTGTGCAGAACCTTGCGGATCTACTTTGCTGAGGTGATTGGCATAACGCGCCTGCAAGGAACGCGCTGCACGCACCCAGTTCGGGCGGTTGCCGCTGTAAACTAAGTCATCGCGCCCCGGCGAGCGGAAACTCGTTGCACTGTTCAAGTCATTGATCGCATTATTCAGCATTGCATTTACCGAATCATACAACACAGCGCCGGGCTGATAGCGCGGAGTAAAGATTGGGTTAGTAGGATCATTACCGCGAAATGCTTCGTCGAAGGGAGCGTTGTTCCACAAGTCCACTACCTGCCCCAACGCATTTGCCATCAGGATGCGGGCTATACCGCGATAATGCGGCGAGTTTTCCTGAAACGATTTGCGGATGACCACGCTCAGATCTTGCATAGCGCCCGGATAGAGGTTGCCATTCCATACGCGGGCAGCTACGTTAGCGTTCAGGTCATACTGACCGATACTGATGTAGATATTTTCAACACCCGACAAATGCTGCACCAGTAGGCTGTTGAACTGTGAAATATCCCCGTGGAGACCGTACACCAAATTCGCCTGTGCAGCAGGTAGCACCACATTCATTGGTGCATCAGTGGCAGCGTTAGGATTAACGTTAGTGTTGCCAAAATCGCAACCGCCAACGGCAAGCGCCGTTGCGGCAATCAAACCAAATATTTTGCGTTTCATGTTAGTTTTCAAAATTGTAACGGTTAGAATTGTTAAAAAGATGCGTTTAGGCTGATACCTACGCTGCGCGTGTTGGGGTTGCCAAAATAGTCCAAACCTTGTGCAGCACTGACACCGTACAGGTTGTTTTCAGGATCTACACCGCTGTAGTTGGTCAGCAGCAACAGATTCCGGCCAAACACAGATACATCTAAAGACTTCATTTTCAACTTTTGTGCAAATGCTTTGGGCAGCGTGTAGCCCAGTGTCAGATCGCGGAGGCGAACCCAGCTTGCATCTTCTACAAACTGCTCGTGTACACCTGCTGCACCCGTAGCACGGCCGTCTTGCTGAAACCAGTTCTGTTGCGTGAGCGTTACTGCCTGCGTATTCGGTGTACCATCGCGGCGCACACCTTCGAATACGACCTGCTCGCCGCGCTGCAAAGTACGCATCGTTGCGCCGATGTTGGTCAATACAGCCTCTGTACCGTTCCATACGTCGCCACCTTTGCGGATATCGAACAGGAAGGAAAGCGTCAGACCTTTCCAGCTAACGGTATTGCGAATGCCTAACAGATAATCAGGGTTCGGATTGCCAATCAGCAGGTTGTCCTGGCGAATCGGAAAGCCATTGTCGCCGATGATGCGGCGGCCTTGGTCATCGCGCAGCCAGCCCGACCCGTAGAACACACCAAACTGCTGTCCGGGAACCAGACGCGGGGTGAAGATTGTACCGAAGCCCGGCAGGTTAATAAATGCCAGCCCTTCAGGTAAGGTTTCTACGATATTGCGGTTGCGCGTAAAGTTAAAAGTCATATCCCAGCGCAAGTCGTCCTTCTTGAAAGGTGTCATCGTTACAACAGCCTCAATACCGCGGTTACGAACCTCACCCGCATTTACATTGCGCGTGGTAAAGCCTGAAGAGGCTGCAATCTGCAAGGGAGTGAGTAGGTTGCGGCTCAAAGAGTTATAATAGGTAAAATCAACCGTGATGCGGTCGCTGAGGAAGTGCAGGTTTGTGCCTAATTCAAGGGTGTTGTTGGTCTCGGGCTTCAAGTTTGGATTGCCCAAAGTATTGCCCAGCGTTACACCGCCGATATTGCTGCCCTGTATAGGGAAGCTGATACCGCTGCCAAAACCATTGACCGCACTGGCGCGGAAGAAGAAAGTCTCGGTAGCATACGCAGCAGGAATCTGTGCGGCACTCGCATAAGAAACGCGCACCTTGCCTAATGAGAAGGTCTTGTTATCCTGCAAACCAAACATATCAGTCAGCGAAGCGCTCAAACTTGCTGAGGGGAAAAAGAATGAGTTATTGTCCTTTGGCAGGGTAGAAGCCCACTCATTACGACCTGTCAGTTCTAAGAAAATCATATCCTTATAGTCCGCTTTCAGACTGGCAAAAGCTGCGTAAGTAGCACGGCGCACCAGCGACTGCTGCGGGTTGGCATAGATCGTAGCATTAGAAATGTTGAAAAAATCAGGCTGGTTGAAGGTATTGCCGTCAATCCGACGGAAAGTTGACCGCGTAGCAAAATGGTTATGCCCCAAGAGAGCTGCCAGATTAAAATCGCCTACCTTTTTCTCTGCTGTCAATACGAAATCCGAGTTGAAGGTCTGATCTAAATACGTTTCTTCAAAAATACGACCATAGCGACCATCGCCACCGAATGAACCGATGTTAAAAGTATGCTTGCGATTGTCCGAGAAAAGATCCACACCACCGCGCCAGAGCGCCTTCAGCCAAGGCAATACCTGTCCATTGAGTTGCACATAGCCATTTAGGCGGTGAACATCGTCAACGAATGGGTTCTGATTAACCGTCCACAGGGGGCTATCAGGTCCTAAACCCAGATCGGAAGGGTTCATGCCATCAATCTGGTTGCGGTTGCGGAAGTTGCGCTGAGAGCCATTTGGAAACCGGTAAGCAATCGGATTGCGCGGATCGCGTTGCCCGTTGAAAATGTCAAAGTGTGCAGGCGTGCGATACAAGCCTTGCACAACCCCTGTAAAGTTATCGCCGCGACCTACGCGATTACCGCCCGAACGTGTGTAAGTCGCCGAAGACGACAGGCGAAACTTATCACTCAGCGCCGTTTCACCCGAAAGTTTGGCTGTTGTACGGCTGAACGTATTGTTCGGGATAATACCTGTCTGATCCAAATGACCGATAGAGAAGTACAAATTACCATCCTTATTACCACTCATAATGCTTACGTGGTTGTTCCAGGTTGTTCCTGTTTGCCAGAAATTGCCTTGATTGTCAAAAGGACGCACCAGCTGATCTTGACGTGCAGAAGGGTCTGTAGCAGGCACAATTCTGCCCAGCGGGCTAAGCACATCGGGAATGCCGTTGTAGCGCAGATCGCTCAGGCGCGGACCAAAGAGGAATGTCTGCGTAGGTGCATCAGAAAATACGCCGCCACTGCCTTGCGCAAACTCTTGTTGCAAAGGGAACACTTTGTTGATATTATCTACTGCATAAGAAGTGCTGAAGTTGATCGTTGTTGTGCGCCTATCGCTCCTTGTGCCTTTTTTGGTCGTAATCAGCACAACGCCGTTGCCGCCCTGAATGCCGTACAGCGCTGCCGCCGCAGGGCCTTTCAGTACTGAAATGGTCTCAATATCGTCGGGGTTAATATCCACTGCACGGTTAGGCACATCTACACCCGAGCCACCTCCACCACGGAACGAGTTGTTTATTGGGATACCATCTACTACAAACAGCGGCTGGCTGGCTCCTGTAAACGAGTTTTTGCCGCGAATATTGATAGACGCACCTGCGCCCGGAGTACCGCCGTTGCTAATTACCTGTACGCCTGCAACCTTACTGTTGAGCGCATTGACAATATTGGCTTCCCGCGATTGCAATAGTTCTGTGCCTTTTACCTCTTGCACCGAGTAGGTCAGCGCTTTTTTCTGCTGCGTCAGACCGAGCGCCGTAACAACGACCTCCTCCAACTGGCGCGTATCTACTTGTAAGACAACATCTACGGAAGTTCTATTGCCAATTTCCACCTCCTGACGAATATAGCCCACAGAAGAAAAAACCAATACTTTACCTTCTTCGCCAACCGACAGGCGATAAGCGCCTGTAGCATCGGTAACGGTGCCTTGCGTGGAGCCTTTGACTACCACATTTACACCCGGAATGCCCGATCCGTCGTCGGAAGAAGTAACGCGCCCGCTAATGACGCGATCTTGCGCCCAAAGCGTCTGTGCGCACAGCAAAAGGACGAGCGTAAGCATCCTTTTCAGATAGTTTAGTTGCTTCATAAAAAAGAAGTGGTTTAAGTTTTCTTTCTAAAGCTACAAATGCGAAGCTGGTTTTGCAATTTTTAACTTAAAAAATGAAAAGAGCGCCTTTTAGCTCGTAAATCCGTATAATTGCACAGTACCGCAAGAATCTGTCTCATACTACCCATGGCACAACTCAAAGGCATCGCAATCAACAACTTCCGCGTCTTCAAAGAACACACGCAGTTCGAATTTGCTCCCATCACCATCCTGACCGGCCCGAACAGCAGCGGCAAAAGCAGCCTGTTCAAAGCCCTGCTCATGCTGGCCGACAGCGCCAAAAAATACCAACTCACCGAACTGGACTTCACCGGCGAAAGCCACTACCTCGGCAACTTCGAGGACGTACTCAACTCCGAAACCGGCAGCGATACCCTCACCTTCGACCTTGATTTCAGCGGC